>NZ_JBSGTG010000012.1:30168-159223 GCF_053607285.1 Streptomyces sp. NPDC055140
ACCGCGGCGGCACGGCGACGTACAGGTCGGACCACGCGACGGCGATCAGGACGGCCCGGCTGATCAGGCCGAGCGCGTCCACCCACGTCACGGACGTCGACCAGACATCGATCGCCCTCGACCTGAAGAAGTCGAAGGACAGCGTCACGGTGACCGTCCCGAACAACCGCAGTCTGGTCGAATCGGGCTGGTACATGCTGTTCGTGACGGACGATCAGGGGACGCCCAGCAAGGCGCAGTGGGTGCACGTGCCGTAGGGGCAAGCACGTAGGGGTGCGCGGCCACTGGCCCCGCACCCCCTACGGCACTCCTACTCGCTATTTGCTCCACCTGGTTGCCTTGGCAAGATCGATGGCGTACTCGGGCCACCAGGCCCCCGCCTTCGGGCCCCCCTTGCAGTCGCCGTCCGACTCCCCGGGCCGCTTGACCCACAGGTACGCCTTGACCAGGGGGTCGCCCGTCCTGGTGCCGGGCACCTCGCCCAGCGCCCTCCCGGGAGGATTGCACCAGCGCTGGTCCGGGTCGCCGCCCGTGTAGGGCCCCTTCCCGTTGCGGCTGGTGTCGATGACGAACGGCTTGTTGCCGACCTTCGCCGAGAGCTCCTTGCCGTACCTCACGGAGTCCGCGGTGGTGTAGAAGTTCGACACGTTGACCGAGAAGCCGTCGGCCTGGTCGATGCCGGACCACTGGAGCGGCTGGAAGATCTGGTCGGGCTTGCCCCAGCCGGCGTTGCCTGCGTCGAGGTAAACCGTCGTGTTCTTCAGCGACTTGAGCTTGCCGACGGCACCCTTGAGGAGGTCGTAGCGCTCCTCGTGGAACTCCTCCGGCGTGCAGTTGTCCACCATGTGCTGCACGGCGTCCGGCTCCAGGATCACCGTCGCGTGCCGGTCGCCGATGCCCTTGGCGACGCTGTCGATGAACGCCCGGTACTGGTTCCCGTCGGCCGCGCCGCCCTTGGAGAACTGGCCGCAGTCGCGGTGCGGGATGTTGTAGAGCACGAGCAGGGCGTCCCGGTCGGCCTTGTCGGCCGCCTCGGTGTAACCCCGGGCCTGGTCCTCGGCGTTCTCCGGGAGGATCCACTCGCCGCTCGGCTGCTCGGCGATCTTCCGGATCTGCTCGGCGTCGTCCTTCTTGCCGGTCTTCTCGTAGGCGGCGACCTGCTTGGCGGCGCTGCCGTCCGGGTTGACCCAGTACGGGTCGGACCCCTTCGGCTGCTGCTTCACGGGTGACGGTGAGCCGTTCTTGTCCTTGCCGTCCCCGGAGGAACATCCGGACACCAGCAGCGCCGCCCCCACGGCCGCCGCTCCCGCCCTCACCCCCCAGGCGCCGACACCGCGTACGCGGCCTGCGTCCTTGCGGTACATCCACTCCCCCTTGGGTGCCCTGTACGGCTCTCAATCCTGGCATACGGGCCGCCACGACCACGAGGGCGGACAGGGTTCGTCAAATACCTGTTACAGCCCCCGCGTTCGGTGTTCACCGGGGGTGCGAGCACATCCGGACTTGGCGTCGAACAGCCTCTAGGCCGCGTCGCCCATCCGCTCTAGAGTCGTCGTGAGCGGCACGAGCCCCGGCCTGCATCACCTCTCCGGGAGGGCAGGTCTCTCCTGACCTCCCGCGCCGACGCCGGGTTACTCCCGCAGCCCGAGCGCGCGCGGTCGAGGACCAGCCCGGCCGGCGCCTCCCCGGGGGGAGCGGGCCGCCGGCCGGGCCAGGTTGTCAGCGCGCGGGCGCGTCGGTCACGCCGGTGAGGTACGCGGACACGACGACGTTGGCGGTGTAGGTGTGCGACGCCCGGTCGAAGGAGCCGCCGCACGTGATCAGCCGCAGCTCGGCCCGGCCGGACTGCCCCTGGCCGTACGCCTTTTGCGCGTCGAACCGGTCGCGGCTGAAGACCTGCACGTCGTCGACGGTGAACTCGGCGACGGAGCCGTCGTCCCGCGCGACCCGCACCTTGTCGCCCGGCTTGGCCGAGCTGAGGTGGTAGAACACGGCGGGCCTGGTGTCCGTGTCGACGTGCCCGACGAGCAGGGCCGTGCCGCGCTCGCCCGGCTTCACGCCGCCGCCGTACCAGCCGACGACACCTGCCTGCGAGAACGGCGGCGGGTCGATCGCGCCGCGCCCGTCGAGGCCGCGGGCCGTCACCGGCGCCTCGATCTTCAGTGCGGAGACATCGATGTGCTGCGGCTCCGCGCCGGCCATCGGCTTGTGCGCGGGCGGCAGTTCGATGCCGAGGGGCCGTCCGACGGCGGCCGCGTCGCCCGTCGTGGGCGCGGACAGGCCGTGGATATCGGCGACTTCGCGGCCCCACAGCCACAGGCCGAGCAGCAGTACGGCCCAGGCCACTCCGGTCACGAGCCGCCCGTTGCCGTGCGGTCGTTCGCCGTCAGCCATGATCGGCCCCCGCTCAGCCGGAGCGGCGCCGGCGGACGCTGCGCAGGGCCACGGCGACGGCCGCGACCGCCGCGAGCACCAGGCCGAGCACCGTGTGCCGGGTGCCGGGGCCTTCCTCGCGCAGACCGTCGGTGATCTCGGTGGTGTGGGCCGCGGTGAGCTGCGCGGTACCGCCGCCGCCCGCGTGCACGGGTGCGGTGGGGACCGGCATGGGCCGGCCCTCCTGGAGGACCTGGACGCTGCCCTTGACCCTGCCGCTTACGCCGTCGCAGGTCACGTTGATCTCGTAGGTCCCGGGCGTCGCGGACGAGCGGATGCGGGCCTGGCTGGTCAGCGTGGGCTGGTCCGCGGACGGGGCGAGATCGCCGGGCGTCTCGAAGGCGTCCGAGTAGGCCCTGCCCTTGGATTCCTTGCAACCGGAGACCCTGAGGTCTACCTGGGTCCCGGGGGCGGGGGCGAACGGGGTGACGGTTATGGACCCGGTGGATCCGTCGGATCCCCCGCCTTCCGCGTGGGCGGCGGCGACGGGCAGTGTCACCAGAACGGCGGCCGCCCCTATGGCACGGAGAGCAAACATCTCTCTACGCATTGTGAACCTCCTGTATTGGAAGGGTCACGCGCGCAGGCCCGATCCGCATCCCGGGGGCGCCGGAAAAGGCCGCCCCCGGGAGCGGGATCAGACGAGTTCGACCAGGTCAGCGATGGAATTGACGACCTCGGAAGGCCGGAAGGGATAGCGGTCGACGTCGGCCCTGCCGGTGAGCCCCGTCAGGACGAGGAAGGTCTTCATCCCCGCCTCGAGGCCCGCGAGGACGTCGGTGTCCATGCGGTCGCCGATCATGGCGCTGCTCTCCGAGTGCGCCCCGATCGCGTTCAGGCCGGTGCGCATCATCAGCGGGTTCGGCTTGCCCGCGAAGTAGGGCTGCTTGCCGGTCGCCTTGGTGATCAGCGCGGCGACGGCGCCGGTGGCGGGCAGCGGGCCCTCGGTGGAGGGGCCGGTCTCGTCCGGGTTGGTGCAGATGAACCGGGCGCCGTTGTTGATCAGGCGGACGGCCTTCGTCATGGCCTCGAACGAGTAGGTGCGCGTCTCGCCGAGAACCACGTAATCGGGGTCGTGGTCGGTGAGGACGTACCCGATGTCGTGCAGCGCCGTCGTCAGACCGGCCTCGCCGATGACGTACGCCGTGCCGCCGGGGCGCTGGTCGTCGAGGAACTTGGCAGTGGCCAGGGCCGACGTCCAGATGTTCTCGACCGGCACCTCCAGGCCCATGCGGGTCAGCCGGGCCTGGAGGTCGCGGGCGGTGTAGATCGAGTTGTTCGTCAGCACCAGGAAGGGCTTGCCCGACTCGCGGAGCCTCTTGACGAAGGCATCGGCGCCGGGGATCGGCACGCCCTCGTGGATGAGCACACCGTCCATGTCGGTGAGCCACGATTCGATGGGCTTGCGCTCTGCCATGTGCCGGTCTCCTGCCATACAAGAAAACACTGGGGTCAAGAAATAGCTGGGCGCCGGGACCACTCTGTGCCGACGCCCCCAAGCCTAATCAGCACCGGCTGATCTCGACCCCGCCGAGCCTGCGGAAGCGGTCCGCAGGTCAGCTGCCCGTCGCCGACTTCCAGTCCTCCACGTACGTCTGGAGGTTCTTGTCGATGTCGTTCCAGTCGGGCTCGAAGATCTCGACGCCGTCCATCACCTTGGCGAGGGCGATGGCGTTCTCGCCGGTCGCCTTGACATCCTTGCGCGCGGAGAAGCCGCCGCCGATGGAGCTGACCTGCTGCTGCGCCTTGGTGGACAGCATGAAGTCGAGGAGCTTCTTGCCGTTCTCGCTGTGCGGGGCGTTCTTCACGAGGCCGCCGGCGTAGGGCAGGGCGAACGAGGTCGGCTTGCCACCGGCCTTCTTCGGGAACCAGATGCCGAGGTTCGGCATGGTCTTGGACTGAGCGAAGCTCATCTGCACATCGCCGTTGGCGACGAGGAGTTCGCCCTTGTCGACCTTGGGGGCGAGCTTGCCGGTGGAGGCGGACGGACCGACGTTGTTGGCCTGGAGCTTCTTCAGATAGTCCATGGCGGGCTTCTTGCCGCCGAAGTCGTGCATGGCCTTGACGACGACGGCGGTGCCGTCGCCGGCGACGCCGGGCGTGGAGTACTGGAGCTTGTTCTTGTACTTGCCGTCGAGCAGCTCGTCCCACGTGGTGGGCGCCGTCTTCAGGTCCTTCTTGTTGTAGACGAAGCCGAAGTAGTTGTTGACGACGGAGGTCCAGGTGCCGTCGGCGGCCTTGTCGGCCCCGTCGACCTGGTCGGCGCCCTGGGGCGTGTACTTCTGCAGGAGGCCCTTGCCGTCGGCCTGCTGGATGAACGGCGGGAGCGTCACGATGACGTCGGCCTGGGTGTTCGACTTCTCGCGGGCGGCGCGCTGCACCATCTCGCCGGAGCCGCCCTCGACGTACTCGACCTTGATGCCGGTCTTCTTCGTGAAGTCCTTGAAGACCTGGTCGTACCAGCCGTCGCCGTTCTCGCCCTTGAGGCCGTCCGCGCTGTACACGGTGACGGTCTTGTCGTCGGAGGCGGCGGAGCTGCCGCCGCAGGCGGAGAGGGTGGCGGCGAGGGCGATGCTTCCGGTGACGGCGGCGATCGGCTTGAGCGTGTTTCTGCGCATGGCGAGGTGAACTCCTTGCAGCGATGGGGGAATCGAGAGTCAGCGGTACGAGGCTTTGGTGCGGATCCGCGAGACGAGCAGCAGGACGAGCAGCGTCGCCGCCATGAGGATCACGGAGATCGCCGATCCGGTGAACAGGGAGCCGCGGTCGGTGATCGCGTAGATCTGCACGGGCAGCGGCATCCAGTCCGGCGGGTAGAGCATCATCGTGGCGCTCAGCTCGCCCATGGACAGGGCGAAGCAGAGTCCCGCGGCCGCGTTCAGCGACGGCAGCAGGAGGGGCAGCTTCACCTTCCACAGGACGTACGAGGGGCGGGCGCCGAGCGACGCGGCGGCCTGTTCGTACGCGGGGTCAAGTCGTACGATCGCGGCCGAAACCGACTGATAGGCGAACGCCGTGACAAGAATCGTGTGCGCCAGGATTACGATCCAGCGGGTGCCGTTGAGCACCATCGGCGGCTTGGAGAACGCGACGAGCACGGCGAGGCCGACCACGACGGACGGTACGGCGACCGGCAGCATGAACAGGGCGTCGAGCACCCTGCGGCCGCCCTTCTTGAGCGCGGCGGCCGCGAGCGCGGCCCACGTGCCGATCAGGAGGGCGAGGAGGCTCGCGCTGACGGCGGTGACCAGGCTGGTGGTGAGCGCCTGGAGGGACGCGCCGCTGGTGGCGGCCTGGTAGTGACCGCCGGTGAATCCGGTCGGAAGGGCGCTCGACCAGCTCGTGGCGAACGACGCGGCGACGATGACGAGCAGCGGCAGCGCGAAGAGAGGCAGGAAGAGGGCGAAGAACAGGACCCAGGTGGCCCACTTGCCCTTACGGCTATGCACCAGCACGGCGGCTCACCACCCGGTAGAGGCCGTAGAGGCCCACGGAGATCAGGACGTTGACGACGGCGACCACGCACGCGCCCGGGTAGTCGGACTCGAGGATCGCCTTGCTGTACACGAGCATCGGGAGCGTGGTGACGCCCTTGGCGCCGGTGAAGAGCACGATCCCGAACTCGTTGAGGCACATGACGAGGACGAGGCTGCCGCCGGCGGCGAGCGCGGGCAGCGCCTCGGGCAGGATGACCTGCCGCACGATGCGGGCGGGCCTCGCGCCCAGGGAGGACGCCACCTCCAGCTGCGCGGTCTCGATCTGCGAGAACGCGGCGAGCAGCGGCCGCATCACGAACGGCGTGAAGTACGTGATCTCGGCGAGGAGCACGCCCCACGGGGTGGTCAGGAACTGGAAGGGCCCGGAGGCGGCGCCCGTGACGTCCGTCCACAGTCCGTTGGCCATGCCCACGGATCCGTAGACGAAGAGCAGCGCGAGGGTGATCAGGAAGGACGGGAAGGAGAGGAACACGTCGATGAACTTGGCGACGGCCTTCCCGCCGGGGAACGGGACGAACGCGATGACGAGCGCGAGCGCGAACCCGAGCACGAGGCATCCGACGGTCGCCCCCAGCGCCAGCCACACCGTCGTCCCGAGTGCCTCCCGGAACGCGGACGAGGCGAAGACGTCGGCGTACGGCTCGAGGGAGGTGCCGCCGGTGTCGGGCTGTACGGACTGCTGCACGACGAGGGCGAGCGGGTAGAGGAACACGAGGGCGAGCACGGCGACGGGCGGCAGCGCCCACACCCATTTCGGCATCCCCCTGCGGGGGTTCGCCTCCTTGCTCACCGGCGTGCTCAGTGTGGCGCTAGCCATCCTTGCTCACCCCGGCCGAGAGCAGCACCGCGTCCTCGGGCGCGAAGTGCACGGTGACCTCGTCGCCGAGCGCGGGCGGGGTGCGCAGTTCGCGCAGGTCGGCCTTGAGCCGGTGCCCGTCCACGTCGACGTACAGGCGGTGGGTGGAGCCGCGCCACTGGACCTCGGACACGGAGCCGGTGAGGGCGTTGGGCCCGTCGCCGAGTCCGACGAGGTGCGGGCGCACACACAGCGTGGCGGACACCCCGGAGGCGACGTCGCCGGTGGGCACCTTCAGCCGGGCGCCGGCGAAGGACACCGACCCCGAACCCACCTGTACGGGAAGGAGGTTGGCGTTGCCCACGAAGGACGCGGTGAACTCGGTGCGGGGCCTGCGGTACAGCTCCTGCGGGGTCCCGCAGTCCTGGAGCCGCGCCTTGTCCATGACCGCGATCCGGTCGGCGAGGGTGAGTGCCTCGACCTGGTCGTGGGTGACGTAGAGGATCGACACGTCGGGCAACTCGCGGTGCAGGCGGGCGAGTTCGGCCAGCATGCCGGAGCGCAGTTGCGCGTCGAGCGCGGACAGCGGCTCGTCGAGGAGCAGGACGCCCGGGCGGATGGCGAGGGCGCGCGCGATGGCGACGCGCTGCTGCTGTCCGCCGGACAGCTCGCGCGGGTAGCGCTTCGCGTAGGAGGCCATGCCGGTCATTTCCAGGGCCTCGGTGACCCGGGCGGGGATCTCGGCCCTGGCGACCTTCTGCGCCTTCAGGCCGAAGGCGACGTTGTCCTCCACGCGCAGGTGCGGGAACAGGGCGTACTGCTGGACGACCATGCCGATGCCGCGCCGGTGGGGCGGCAGGTCCGTGACGTCGCGGTCGCCGATCAGGACGCGGCCCGACGCGGGCCGCACGAATCCGGCGACGGCGCGCAGGGCCGTCGTCTTGCCGGAGCCGGACGGGCCGAGCAGCGCCATGACCTCGCCGGGCTCGACCGTCAGGTCGAGGGAGTGGAGGACGGTGTTCGCGCCGTAGGCGACGGACACCTTGTCGAAGCGGATGCCGCTGGCCATCAGCTCTCAGCTCCCAGGCGCACGGCGGGTACGGGGTCGGTCTTCTCTCTCACGGCGGCCACGCTCCTCGGGATGGATGACCCGTACCGGTCCGCACGGCAACGGGACGGTGAACGGCCACCCAAGGTTGGCCTAGACCCGTTATGTTCCCGTTACCATCGTGAGTCAACTGCCGCCTCCGGGCGGTCAGTTGCCCAAACGCGTGGTGAACGAGAACCGGTCCCCGCGGTAAAGCGTCCGCACCCGTTCCGTGGGCCGGCCCCCCGTGTCGTACGAGACACGGTGGATGAGAAGCATCGGCAGGGCGGGCGGCGTGCCGATCAGAAGGGCCTCGCGCGGGGTGGCCAGCACGGTCTCGATGCGCTCGTCGGCGGACCCGAACTCGATCCCGAGCCGCTCGTGCACATACGTGTAGAAGGACGAGTCCGGGTCGAAGTCGACGTCCAGGCGCGGCATCCGCGCCACGGCGACATAGGTGCTCTCCAGGCCGACGCGCTCGTCGTCGGCGAGCAGCACACGCTCCATGTGCCACACCGGCTCGCCCCGCTCGACCGCGATCTCGCCGGCGAGGGCGGGCGGGCACGGGAAGCGGTCGAGGCCGATGAGCGTGCGCCCCGGGCGGCGGCCCTGGCGGCGCACGCCCTCGGTGTAACTGGCCATCGACAGCGGCTGCTCGAGCTTGGGTCCGGCCACGACCGTCGCCCGCCCCTGCCGGCGCAGGCGCCCTTCGAGCAGCAGCTCGCGCAGCGCCTGGCGCACGGTCTCGCGCGCCACTTCGAAGCGGAGCGCCAGATCCCGTTCGGTGGGCAGCGGCTCGCCCTCGCCCAGCTCGTCGAGGAGAGCGGAGACATGGGCCTTGACCGCGTAGTACTTCGGGATGCGGCCGTGCTCGGGGATGCCGGCGCGTACGGGTGCGCCAGGTGCCTGGTCGTTCGGGTAATCCACCCAGGGATGTTCGCAGACGTTTGTTAACGGGGTGTCGGAGGCGGGCCGGGAGTGCGGTGCGCGGGGCGGGCGGCGTGGCCGGAATCCGCCCCTCACCCGCGGTCGCTCCTCACCCGCGGTCGGTGCGCAGCCTCCGGGAGCCCGCCACGAGGGCCGCGCCGCCGACGAGCAGCGCGGCGGACGCGACGCCGAGTCCGCGCAGGGAGCGCGGCCCGGTCCGTGCGAGTTCGCCGGGCGTGAGGAAGCCGCCGCCGTGGTCGCCCTCGGTGCCTGTGTCTGTGTCTGTGCCTGTACCTGTACCGGGGGTGGTGCCTGTACCGGGATCTGTGCCTGTAGCGGGGCCTGGACTTGCACTGGGGCCCGCACTTTTACTGGGGCCCGCACTCTTGCTGGCGCCCGCACTTTTGCTGGGGCCCACACTTTTGCTGGGGCCCGCACTCTTGCTGGGGCCCGCACTTTTGCTGGGGCCGGCGCCTGAGTCTCTGCCGGTGGTGGTGCCGGTCCCGTCCGTGGGCCGGCCGCTCGCGGTGCCGCTGTCGCGGCCTGGCTCCAGCAGGCCGTCATCCCCTGCGCCGGGTTCGTCGCGCTGCTCGCCGGGGGGCCGTCCGGACTGCTCGCCGCCGCCGTCCTTCTCCTCGTCGGTCAGCGTGAACCGGTAGTCGCCCGACTCCCCCACCCAGTCGCCGTCGTCGTCCCGGCGCTGCACGACGGCCGCGTTGGCGACGACGCTGTTCGGCACGGCGTCTGAGGTGAAGGTGAGCCGGGCCCGGACGGTGACAGTCTTGCCCGGGCCCACCCGGAAGCCGGGGAAGCCGTCGTCGAAGACGCCGATGTTCTCGTCCCGGTCGGTCCGTTCGAAGCGGACGGGGTGGTGGCGCTTGCCGTCGGAGAACTCCAGCTGGATCTGCCGGGTCACCAGCGTCCGCTTCTTGTCGATGAGTACGAGGACGGGGTGGATGTCGGCGCACTCGACGTCGGTCTTGTTCGTCAGGTCGATGGACCAGGTCCGGAAACCGCCGCCGGGGTGGTAGGTGGTGGGGCCGCCGTGGATCCGGGTGCTGATCGGGAAGTCGGCGGGGTGCTGGGCGACACAGGTGGGCTCGCGCGGGTCGGACCCGGACCCGACCGGGTCGGCCGCGAGGGCGGGACCGCCGGTCGCCACGGAGGTCAGGGCCACGGCAGTGACGGCGAGCGGGATACGCGGTCGCATGGGGAGCCTTTGCTGATCGCGGGTCGGGAAGGGTACGGCCGCCGCGACCATGTCACGCGCGCCGCGCCCAGTACGGGACCGGCAGAGCCCCGTACGGCCCGATGCACGAGCGATTCCGCTCGATCAGCTCAGATTTCTGTCATTCCGGTTGGCCCGGAAGTGACCGTGCGCCCGGCCGAACAAGGGTGCGAGGACCAGTTGGGCTGCGCCCTCGACCACCACACTCTCCGACCCTGGCGCGCGCAGGACCGGGATCTCCACCGTGCCACCGCGCCGCGCCCGCTCCCCGAGGACGGCCCGCACCCCTTCGACGAAGCGCTCCTCGGCGGCCGCGACCGTGCGTCCGCCGAGCAGGACGAGGTCGATGTCGAGGAGGCCGACCATGTTCGCCGTGCCCTCGCCGAGCACGCGCGCGGCCTCGTCGAAGGAACCGGCGGCGACCGCCGCGAGGCACAGCGCCTCGATGCAGCCGCGATTGCCGCAGCCGCAGAGCGGGCCGTCCAGCTGGATCACCTGGTGGCCGAATTCGCCCGCTCCGGTGCGCGGCCCGCGGTAGGGCGCGCCGCCCAGGACGAGTCCGGCGCCGAGTCCCGTACCGAGGTGGAGATACGCGAACGAGTCGCCGCACCCGGCGAGCGCGAGGCCGAGCGCGGCCGCGTTGGTGTCCTTGTCCACGACCACGGGGAGCCCGAGCCGCGCCGCGAGCGCGTCCCGCAGCGGGAACCCGTCCCACTCGGGGAACCCGGTGACGCGGTGCAGCACTCCGGAGGAGTGGTCGAGGGGACCGGGCAGAGCGACGCCCACGCCGAGGACGCGGGGGGCGGGGGGTTCCGGATGTACGGGCTCCTGCGCGTCGAGGTGGCCCGGGTCACCGGCATCCGCGTCCCCGGCGCCCGCGTCCGCTCCTGCTCCTGCTCCTGCTCCTGCTCCTGCTCCTCCTCCCGCGCCCGCGCCCGCGCCCGCGCCCGCGCCCGCGCCCGCGCCCGCGCCCGCATCAGTGAGCAGGGCCTCCACCTCGCTCGCCGCCGCCTCCACCACCGCGTCGCCGCCCGCGCCGAAGGCCAGCGGGGAGCGGCGTTCGGCGACGACCGCGCCCGCGAGGTCGACCAGGACCGCCGTCAGTTCGTCGCGGTCCAGGTGCAGCCCGACCGCGTACCCCGCGTCCGGCACGAGGCGCAGGACGGTGCGCGGCTTGCCGCCCGTCGAGGCGCGCCGGCCGGTGTCCGTGACCAGGCCCTGTTCCCTGAGCCGCGCCGTGATCTTGCTGACGCCCTGCGGGGTGAGCCCGGTGCGCTCGGCCAGTTCGAGCCTGCTGATGCCCTCGTCACCCGCCGTGCGCAGCAGATCGAGTACGAGTGCGGCGTTATGGCCTCGCAGCACCGCCAGATTGACCCCGGAGTAAGCCCTGTTCACTCCCCCATTGTCCTCTCCGCTTGCACTTTGGCAACACCGTTGCTTAAGTGGATGCATGACTGAAGGCATGACATCAGGTTCGGCTGGGACCACCGGCTCCCCCCTCCGCGTCGGTCTCGTCGGCTACGGCCTGGCGGGCTCCGTCTTCCACGCCCCGCTGATCGCCGCGACCGACGGCCTCGTGCTCGACACGGTCGTCACCTCGAACCCGGAGCGCCAGGCGCAGGCCCGCGCCTCCTTCGGTGACGGCATCCGCTGCGCGGCCACCCCCGACGAGCTGTGGGCGCGGGCCGACGAGCTCGACCTGATCGTCATCGCCTCCCCGAACAAGACGCACGTACCGATCGCGACGGCCGCCCTCAAGGCGGGCCTCCCGGTCGTCGTCGACAAGCCCATCGCCGGCACCGCGGCCGAGGCGCGCGAGCTCGCGGCCCTCGCCGAGGAGCGCGGCCTGCTGCTCTCGGTCTTCCAGAACCGCCGCTGGGACAACGACTTCCTCACGCTGCAGAACCTCGTCGCGGACGGCGAGCTCGGCGACGTCTGGCGCTTCGAGTCGCGCTTCGAGCGCTGGCGGCCGCAGCCCAAGGGCGGCTGGCGTGAGTCCGGCGACCCGGAAGAGATCGGAGGTCTCCTCTACGATCTCGGCAGCCACGTCGTCGACCAGGCCCTCGTCCTGTTCGGCCCCGCCGTCTCGGTCTACGCGGAGTCCGACGTGCGGCGCGCGGGCGCGGCGGCCGACGACGACACGTTCATCGCGATCACGCACGCCAACGGCGTCCGCTCCCACCTGTACGTCTCCGCGACCACGGCCCAGCTCGGCCCGCGCTTCCGCGTCCTCGGCTCGCAGGCCGGCTACGTGAAGTACGGCCTCGACCCGCAGGAGGCGGTGCTGCGCGAGGGCACGATCCCGGCGGCCGGCGAGCCCTGGGGCGTGGAGCCCGAGTCGATGTGGGGCCGGATCGGTTCCGGTGAGTCGCCGCTGACCGGCGGCGGCCGTGCCGTCGAGACGCTCCCCGGCGCCTACCCCGCGTACTACGCGGCCGTCGCCGCCGCCCTGCGCGGCACCGGCGAGAACCCGGTCACCGCCGAGCAGGCCGCGGCCGCGCTCGACGTCCTGGAGGCGGCCCGCCGCTCGGCCCGCGACGGTGTGACGGTGGCCCTGTGAGCACGCCGACGGTCGAGGAGATAGAGGAGCAGGAACGGCGCCTGGTCCTGCCGAAGTTCACTTACGAGGACGCCTGGGAGCTGGGCTCGCTGCTCGTCGAGCTGGCCAGGGAGCGCAAGGCGCCGGTGGCGATCGACATCACGCGCGGCGGCCAGCAGCTCTTCCACGCGGCGCTGCCGGGATCGACCCCGGACAACGACGCCTGGATCGCCCGCAAGCGCCGCGTCGTGGAGCGCTACGCCTGCTCGTCGCTGCTGGTCGGTACCCGTTTCCGGGCGAAGGGCACGACGTTCGAGGACTCGTCCAGGCTCGACCCGGACACGTACGCGGCGCACGGCGGCGCATTCCCGCTCGCCGTCGAGGGCGCGGGAGTCATCGGAGCGGTGGTGGTCTCCGGCCTCCCCCAGCTGGAGGACCACGCACTGGTGGTCAAGGCCCTGGACCTCTTCATCACGGGCTAGACGCACGCCCCGTGAGGGGCGCGGGGAACTGCGCGACCAGCCACAACGGACCGGCGACCGACAAACCGGCCACCGGCCCCCGCGGTTCCCCCGCCCCCGCGCGGAGCGCTACGCGTCCTTGAGTTCCTGGCGCTGACGCCCCAGACCCTCGATCTCCAGCTCCACCACGTCCCCGGCCCGCAGATACGGCTTCGGCTCGGGCTGCCCCATCGCCACACCCGCCGGCGTCCCCGTGTTGATCACGTCGCCCGGGTACAGGGTCATGAACTGGCTGACGTACCGGACCACCTCGGCGACCGGGAAGATCTGGTCGGCCGTGGAGCCGTTCTGCTTCAGCTCGCCGTTCACCCACAGTTTCAGGCCGAGCGCCTGCGGGTCCGCGACCTCGTCCGCCGTCACGAGCCAGGGGCCGAGCGGGTTGAACGTCTCGCAGTTCTTGCCCTTGTCCCAGGTGCCGCCGCGCTCGATCTGGAACTCGCGCTCGGACACGTCGTGCGCCACCGCGTACCCGGCGACGTGCGCGAGGGCCTCCTCGTGCGACTCCAGGTAGCGCGCCGTACGCCCGATGACGATCGCCAGCTCGACCTCCCAGTCCGTCTTCACGGACTTGCGCGGTACGAGCACGGTGTCGTCGGGGCCGACCACCGTGTCCGCCGCCTTGAAGAAGACGACGGGCTCCGACGGCGGCTCGGCGCCGGTCTCGGCGGCGTGGTCGTGGTAGTTCAGGCCGATGCACACGACCTTGCCGATCCGCGCGACCGGCGGGCCGACCCGCAGGCCGTCCGCGTCGAGCACGGGCAGCTCACCGGACTCGGCGGCGGCCCGTACTCGCCCCAGCGCCGCGTCGTCGGCGAGCAGCTCCCCGTCGATGTCGGGGACGACTCCGCCCAGGTCACGCAGGACACCTTCGGCATCGAGCAGGGCCGGGCGCTCCGCCCCGGCGGTACCGACTCGCAGCAGCTTCATGGTTGAGACTCCTTGATCGAGGAGGGACCCCTCGACGGGTGCAGCCATCGGAGGACTGGTCGATCGTCCAAGGTCCTTGTCCAGTCCGCAATACCTCGTTCACGGACTGGACCTTTACGCGGCAGTAGCAAGCGCCGCGGCGGAGGGCATGTCGCGGTAGAGGACGGCCCGCTCGACGGCGCTCCACGTCGTGCTCGTCACCACGTACAGGGCGGCGGCGAGCGGCACGAAGCCCACCGTGAACAGCGTCATGAACGACATCAGCGGCATGATCTTCGTCATCGAGGCCATCGCGCCCGCGCCCGGCGCCTGCGGCCCGTCCGCGGTGGCCGGCAGCATCGGCTGGGCGGCCATCTGACGCTTCGTACGGGCGTAGTTGAAGCTCGCCACCGTCGCGACGATCGCGAACAGGACCAGATAGACGACGCCCTGCGCGCCGAAGAGGCCACCGTCCGCGAGCGCGTCCTTGAAGCGCCCGCCCAGCGGCGCGGCACCGAGGGTGTGGCCGAGCAGGGCGTTGGGCTCGCCGCCGATGCTGCCGTTCGAGAACAGGTGGTAGAGCAGGAAGAACGCGGGGATCTGGAAGAGGCTCGGCAGGCAGCCGGACAGCGGCGAGACCTTCTCCTCCTTGTGCAGCTCCATGATCGCCTTCTGGAGCTTCTCGGGGCTCTTCTTGTGCTTCTTGCGCAGCTCGGCGATGCGCGGCTGGAGCTTGGCGCGCTGGCGCTGCCCGCGGGCCGAGGCACGGGACAGGGGGTGCACGAGAAGGCGTACGAACGCGGTGAACAGGACGATCGCCGCCGCGGTCGCCGAGGCGTGGAAGATCGGGTCGAGCAGGTCGGCGATGTGCTCGACCAGGCTGGCGAAGACAGACATGAACGTCGACATGGGTGAGCCCTCCGGGGGTCCCGTCGTGCCGGAATCGGAAGGCCGCCGGGAAGGGCGGCCGATCGGCGTGACGACCCGTAGGGGGACTGCGGGTGGAGCGGGTCCCCTACGCGGCCGTCAGGAGGGGACGGCCGGGTGCTCGGGGGCGGCTGCGCCCGCGGGCGTCCGGATCGCGCTGCGGCAGGAACGCGGTGCGTTGCTCACGGTCGCGCATCGCGGTGCGGACCCGGGTGCGGGGCACGGCGGGGGCGCTGCGCGCGGCGAGGAGGGAGCAGACGGCGAGTGCGGAGCCCGCGGCGGCGGTCGCGGCGAACGCGACGGCGGCGGTGAGGCTGCCGGTGTCGACGAGAACGGTCTCGACGAGGAGGAACAGGAGCAGGGCGGCGGGCCTCAGGGCTGTGGCCCAGGTGCGCGTCATGTCCGGCGTCCCTCCTTCCCGCTGTTCGGTCCGTGCCCACGTGCTGTGGCGTTCTGCCCGTTATACAGGATGCGCCCCGATCGGATGAAGGGGCGCCTTCTCGGCCACCCGCTCACCGCGGCCGCATCGACCGCAGTTTCCCCCACACCGCGAGCCGGTACCTGGACGTGTACTCGGGCGTGCACGTGGTGAGCGTGATGTAGTACCCCGGCTCGCTGTACCCGGCACCCCGCACGACCTCGCTGCGCGGCACACCCGCGATGACACCGCCGTCGCGCGCGGAGGTCTGCGCGAGGGTCTTGTCGACGACGTACGTGTACACGGCGCCGCGGGTACGGACCTGGACCTCGTCGCCCTTGCGCAGCCGGTTGATGTACCGGAAGGGCTCCCCATGGGTGTTGCGGTGCCCGGCGAGCGCGAAGTTCCCGGGCCTGCCGGGCTGGGCGGTGGCGGGGTAGTGGCCGACGTAGCCCTTGTTGAGGACGTTCTGCTTCCCGACGCCCTCGGCGACGGGGACGGTGAGGCCGAGGCGGGGGATGGTGAGGACGGCGTAGGCCTGGTCCCAGCGGGGCGTTTCCCGGGAGGCGGAGGTGGAGTCGGCGGATGTCCGGGCCCCGGACCCGCTCCCGGCCCCCTCGCCGCCCGACGAGCCGCCCGGGGTGGCGTCACCGGCCGGATCCGAGGCGCCTCCCTCGCCCCCGTCACCCCGCCCGTCCGAGGGGGTGGCCGCCCACTCGTGCTCCAGCGCCCGCACCTTGCGCTCGGCACCGGCTCTGGCCTCGCGGTTCGTCCACCACAGCTGATGGACGACGAGAAGAAGAAGGACGACTCCGAGGGTGACGGTGACCTCGGCACCGGTCCACAGGGTGCGACGCAGGGCCGAGGGGCGGGGCCCCTGCGGGCGGCCCAGGGCCGAGGGGCGGCGACCGAACGCACGGCGTCCCGCGCGCAGGGTCGAAAGGGGCCACCCGGACGCACGGCGTCCCGCGCGCGGCCCCTGCCGCACGACGACCGGCTGACGCTCCCGCTCCCGTTCCCGATCCCGACCCCGGTCCCGTTCGCGATCCCGTCGCCACTCCCGCTTCCGCTCGCGCACGGCCGCAAGATAGGCCCTGCCTCCGCAACTCACCAGTGAACTGACCGGCCGGCTGTCTGTGGGACCGGCCGGCCGGACCCTGCACGCGACGACTCCTCCCCACCCCGACCGCCCGACCGGCCCGCCCCTAAGCTCACGCCCCATGGGTCCCCTCTGGCTGCTCGCGCTGATCCCCTTCGTCTCAGGCCTCGTCCTGACCACCTCGCAGGTGCTGCAACTCATCACCGAGACGCTCCGGCGCAGCACCGGCACGGTCGTCGACGCGACGGTGACGGGCCATGTCGCGTCGAACGAGGCGTCGTACGCGGTGCTGCACCCGGTGGTCAGCTGGACGGCGCCCGACGGCACGGCACACGAACAGGCGCTGCCCGACGAGGTGGGCCCCCACGCGCTCCCCGAGGGCCGCCGCGTACGCATACGCGTCGACCCGGCGCACCCCGCGCTGGCGGCCCTGGACACCGACGGCCGCTACCGCTCGTGCGTGGCCTGGCTGTGGACGGGGATGGTCCTGTGGGCGGGCACGCTGACGGTGGTGGTCTGGCGCATGGCGTACGTATTGAACGAAAGCAACGGCTACGCGAGCCTGTGGTGACCTGGCGCCGGTGACGGTGGTCGGCAGTACGGTGTCACCCATGCGCCCCGACACGCCTGCTACGCCCGCCGAGCCTGTAGACCCTGTCAACCACATCGCCGAAGCCGAGCGCCTGGAGCGCATCGCCGGCCTGTACCCGGAGGACGCCGAGCAGCTGCTCCTCCAGGCCGCGGCGCACTACGAACTGGCGGACGCCCGCCAACGCGCGGCCTCGCTGTACGACGGCCTCCTCGCCGGACCGCCGCCCGAGCTGGAGCAGCCGCACCTGGTGAAGGCCCTGATGGCCGCGAACCTGTGGGAGTACGGCCATGAGGCGGAGGCCCGCGCGATCATCACGGGCATCCGGACGGCGGCCCCCAAGGACCCGGCCGCATACGTGATCGTGGCGGAGGCCCTGGAGTCGCACGACGAACTGGAAGCGGCGCACGAGTCCTTCACGGAGGCCCTGACGCTGCTCCTGCCGGAGGCGGAGCGCGCGAACCCGCCGTACGAGACGCACTCGCTGCTCCTGGGCCGCCACCGCGTACGCCGCCTGATCGGCGCGGAGCATGACGAGTGGGACGCGCTCGCCGACCGCATCAACAAGGCCGAGGTGACCCTGGACGAACTCCACGACCCGAACCGGACGTGGGCGCTCGGCTCGGACAACCCGGCGGAGCTGAGGGCCGAAATCCTGCGCCTGCGAGCGGAGTTGGGCTCGTACCGGCAGGCACTGTCCCGCCCGTTCCCGGTGGCGGTGCTCCACTGGCCGTCGACAGAGCTGACGGAACTGCTGACCGCGTACCCCTCCCTCTCCGCCGAATACCCGTCCCACGAAGAGCACTTGTCGACCATAGAGTCCTCCCTCCGCGAACTCTCGGCCTCGGGCACACCGAACCTCGGCATCGTCGCGGGCACGATCCCGTCATACGAGGCGTTCGCGGCGTCGGAGTCCTCGTCCCCCACAGACGCGTCGCTGCTACCGCAGTACGCCACCACACTCGCGGCCCGAGGCCGGGCGATCCCGTGGCCCCCGGAGCGGGGCGCGGAGTGCTGGTGCGGGTCGGGGCGGGGGTATGGGGAGTGTCATGGGGTGAATGAGAACTGACCTGACTGCGGACTGAGGGGAGTTGGGCGGTCCGGGTCTTCGCGAAGGCAGGCGGAAGGGCGGGAACTGGACCTCCGCCGGGGGGATTCCGCCAGTCTTCGGACCCTCGCCACACTATGTCCGACCTTTGCAGTACCGTCACACTTACCGATTCAGCTGTCGGGCTGCTTCGTCCCCCCACGCAGGCCCCGACCTGTGTGCACGAGGATGAACATGCCCTACGAATCCGGTGCTGCGTGGCAGTACGACGTACCCACGACGGGCAGCACACACCTGCCGCCGGACTCCGGTTACGGCAAGGCCCTGTCCAATCAGGGTTACGGCTTCGAGGTCGCCGTCGCCGACCTGATCGACAACTCGATCGACGCGAAGGCCGACCAGATCGTCGTGCACTTCCTGCGCGACGCCGACCGCATCCTGACGCTCCTCATCATCGACAACGGCCGGGGCATGGACGACGACGCCCTCGACGGAGCGATGACCGTGGGCCGGCGGCGCGAGTACGGCGAGGACGCCCTCGGCATGTACGGCACGGGACTGAAGGCGGCGTCCCTGTCCCACGCGTCCTCGCTCACCGTGGTCAGCCGCACCCGGCGCAGCCGCGCCGCCGGCCGCCGCCTCACCGCCGAGGGGGTCGAGGACGGCTTCCGCTGCGACACCGTCGACCCGCGTTACGCACAGGACCTCGTCGACCGCTACGACGGAATCATCGAGTGGCAGGGCACGGTGGTGCGCTGGGACCAGGTGCGCGCGTTCGAGACGGTCGCGCGCGGCCAGAGCGACCAGTTCCTCTCGAAGGCGATATCCCGGCTGGAGACCCATCTCGGCCTGTACCTGCACCGGTTCCTTCAGCGCGGCCTGAAGCTGGACATCGCGGTGTGGGACGTGGGCAGCGCGGGGAGCGGCCTCGGCGAGGAGCTCGACCACATCGCGGTGGAGGCCCTGGATCCGTTCGGCTACAAGGTGCCGGGGCGCAAGGGCTATCCGCGGAAGTTCTCGGCCCCGGTGGAGGGGGTCGGCGAGGTCGGACTCACCACGCACATCTGGCCGGCGAAGTCGAAGCAGGCGGGATTCCGCCAGATCGGGGCGCTCGCCGAGCGGCAGGGTTTCTACTTCTACCGCAACGACCGCCTCGTACAGGCGGGCGGCTGGAACGGCCTGCGCAACCCGGAGAGTCACCTCGTCCTGGCGCGCGTGGCGGTCGACCTGCCCGCCGGCACCAACAACGTGTTCAGCCTCGACGTGAAGAAGGAAGGCGTCACCGTGACGCCCGCATTCACGCTGGGCGTGGAGAAGGCGCTCGACCCGGCCGGCACCACATTCCCCACGTACCAGGCCGACGCGGAGGCGGCCTACCGGGACGGCGCCAAGCGGTCCGAGATCGTACGCAAGCCCGTGACGCCGCCGGGCAAGGGTCTCGACCCCAGGGTCAAGCGGGTCGTGAGGGAGGAACTCCCGGAGAAGCCGGGCGAGGACCCCATCGAGTTCACCTGGCGCACGCTCCCCGACGACCGCTTCTTCGAGCTGGACCGGGAGACGAACGTCATCGTCCTGAACAAGACGTTCCGCGACGACTTCAACGACGGCCGCCGCGGCGGCGCGAACGACGCCCCGGTCACCAAGACTCTCCTGTACCTGCTCCTGGAGGACTGCTTCGGCCTCGGCCGCTGGGAGAAGACGCGGCAGGACCGGATCGACTACTGGAACACGATCCTGCTGGCGTCGGTGGGCGCGCAGCGGGAGAGGCGGGTGCGGGGCGAGACGGCCTGAGGGCCCCTCCCCCCTTCCTCCTCTCCTCCTCTTCCCGCCTCGCCCGACACCGTCCCCGCGCCTACCGACCGCAGAAGGGCCGCCCGCAATGAGCGACGACGACGTGAACATCCTCCTGGAGATCCACACCTCCGCTCTGGCCGGAATGGTCAACAGCCCCCGCCACTTCGCCCGTTGGGCCGCGCTCGCCGCCGACGAGGACCATCCCGACGCCGACCTGACCGAGGAGACGTTCCGCGCGCGTCTCGTCGGCGGGGACGAGGCGCTGCTCGCACTGTGGAGCCGCCACCTCAACGACTGGGACTTCGCCGAGTCCCCGCTCTGGTCCCCGGAGACCGCGCCGCGCACACCCGCGCGCCGTGCGGCGGTGTACGAGCGGCTGCGCCTCGGCGAGGACCTGCGCAAGGTCCTGGACGAGGCCGTACGCGTGTCGGTGATCGCCGGGCCCACCGTGATCACGCGGGAGTTCACGCCCTGGTACACGCAGGAGCGCGCGGCGGCCCGCACCTTCTACTGGCGGTCGTACGAGCGCAAGCTGCGCGACAAAGGCTGGTCGGACGCGGCGATCGCGAGCCTGGACGGGGCGAGCCGCGCGGTCGTCGAGCGCCTGTCCAACCCGGAACAGCCCGCCGCCCGCCAGGCGAAGGGCCTGGTCGTCGGCTACGTACAGTCCGGGAAGACCGCGAACTTCACGGGTGTGGCGGCCAAGGCGATCGACGCGGGCTACCGCCTGGTCATCGTCCTCGGCGGCACACTCAACTTGCTGCGCGCACAGACCCAGCGCCGCATCGACATGGAGCTGATCGGCCAGGAGAACATCCTGGGCGGCGCGGACCCGTCGGACGTCGACTCGCTGGTCGGCATCGACTATGTGGGCGACGACGCCGAGTGGGACGACTTCGTGAGCCACGGGGGCCGCCCGTCGACGCGCGGCTCCTTCGACATCGACCGGCTCACCACGCGCGACAAGGACTACAAGAGCCTCGCAACGGGGATCCGCGCTCTCGAGTACGACAAGCGCGAGCGGACGCTCCCGCTCCACGACCCGTCGAACCTGCACCACGCGGCGGCGCGCGTGATGGTCGTGAAGAAGAACAAGTCGGTCCTGACCAAGCTGGTCAAGGACCTCAAGCAGATCCACGGCATCCTCGGCGAACTCCCCGCGCTGATCATCGACGACGAGTCGGACCAGGCGTCGGTGAACACGTCCAACCCGAAGAAGTGGGAACAGGGCCGCACCGAGCGTACGGCGATCAACAGCCTCATATCCCAGCTGCTCACGCTCCTCCCGCGCGCCCAGTACGTCGGCTACACAGCCACGCCCTTCGCCAACGTCTTCGTGGACCCCAGTGACGGCGAGGACATCTTCCCCAGCGACTTCCTGATCTCGCTCCCGCGCCCCACCGGCTACATGGGCGTACAGGACTTCCACGACCTGGACTCACCCGTGGAGGACGGAGAGCGCACGGTCGCCAACTCCCAGGAGAAGGCGCATGTCCGGGGCATCTACGACTCCACGGGCGACCGCTTGCAGGAGGCGATGGACGCGTTCGTCCTGTCCGGAGCCCTGAAGCTGTACCGCCTGGCCGCGGGCGTCCCGGAGAAGAACTTCCGGCACCACACGATGCTCGTCCACGAGTCGGTGAAGATGGACGACCACGCGAAGCTGGCGCTGCGCATCAACACCATGTGGCACGAGGCCCCGCAGACGTCCGCGCCCGGCCACGCCCGCCTGGCGGCGCTGTGGGAGTCGGACTTCGCCCCGGTGAGTGAGGCCCGCGCCGACGGCCTCCCCTGCCCCGCCTCGTACGACGAGCTGCGCCAGCACGTCAGCCGTGCCCGCCAGTTGATCGGATCCACCGGCACCCCGGTGATCGTCGTCAACGGCGACTCGGACCGCTACTTCGACCAGCTGGACCTGGATTTCGACAGCTCGAACGTCTGGAAGATCCTCGTGGGCGGCACGAAGCTGTCCCGCGGCTTCACGGTCGAGGGCCTCACGATCACGTACTACCGCCGCACGACGCAGCAGGCGGACACCCTGATGCAGATGGGCCGCTGGTTCGGCTTCCGCCCCGGCTACCGCGACCTGGTCCGCCTGTACATCGGCCGGGAGGAAGCGTACGGGCGTGACAAGTCGGCGGACCTGTACGAGGCGTTCGAGGCGGTGTGCCGGGATGAGGAACTCTTCCGCACCCAACTCGCCCGCTACGCGGAACTGGTCGACGGCCGCCCCCAGTTGACCCCGTCCCAGGTCCCACCCCTGGTCTCCCAACACCTCCCGTGGCTGAAGCCGGCTGCCGCCAACAAGATGTTCAATGCGGAGCTAGTGGAGGTGCGGTCGCCGGGAAGGCCGATCGAACCTGCCTCATACCCGTTGGCCTCCGTCTCCATCCGCCGCAACACCGAGCGCTGGCGTCCACTGCTGGATTCCTTCGGTCCTACGTTGACGACCCTCACAAACCCGCCGGACAACACCAGTTCCCTGACCCGCAGCTTTACCGCACTGACTGCATCAGTAAGTCACTCCAAGCTAGTGGGCGTGCTGAGCCAGCTCGAATGGGAGCACCAAGACCACTTCCGTCCGCACCTGGCGTACCTCACGCAGCTGGACGGCACGCTGGCCAAGGTCGACGACTGGCTGCTCATCGCCCCGCAGCTGACCAAAGCCAGCCGGATTGAAGGGACGATTCTCGGTTCGTCGCCGTTCTCCCTGGCCCGCCGCAGCCGCCAGGCCGGAAAGACAGCCTTCGGTCGCATCGCGAACATGGAGCACCGCATAGCCGCCCAGCGCCTCGTTCACTCAGGAGGCACACTCCTCAACCCTGCCTTGAACGTCGGCCCCACCACCGGTGTAGCCCTTCTCTATCCCGTTGTCGAAGGACGCACAGAGGCCGACACCCGTGCGGCTGCACCCCACGGTGAGGCCGACCCCTCGAAGGTGATCATGGCGTTCACCCTGATTCCTCCCGCCTCCGCTATCGACTCGTCTCGACGGCTCGTCCGATTCCGAGCCAAGGACTCGCTTCACGCCAACGACGTTATCGTTGCGGCAAGTTCAGACTGATCAAGGAGTCACTTGCTTCCCATCGACGCATCCGCGGCGGGCAACATCGCATCCGGTGAACCCCTGCCCAGTGACAGCGAACTCAGAGTCGTCCGCGAACTCCTGCTGCAGCTGGACCCGGACGGCCGCCGGTTCGCCACCGTCCTCCGGGAGACGATCGACCAACTCCTCAACGGCGAAGCGACAGGGCGTTACGACTGGAAAACGCTCTACAAAACCGAGAAGACCCACGCGGGGACACTGGTCGAGATCAACCTGCAGCGGGAATTTGCCTTCACAGACGGCCTGCTGATGGACTACCAGGTCGCAGGAATCGAAGTGGACTGCAAGTTTTCACAGCGGTTCGGAATGTGGATGATCCCACCCGAAGCGCAAGGTCACCTGTGCCTGGTTGTGTGGGCTGACGATTACTTGAGCCAGTGGAGCGCCGGCCTGATCCGCATAAGGAGTGAATGGCTCAACGGCGGCACCAACAGGGACATGAAGTACACGGTCAAGGCCAGACATCGCGACAAGATCGTCTGGCTCTGGAAGGAGGCTGCCCTTCCAGAGAATGTCCTGCTCCACCTCGACGAGGCCACACGGGAACGCATCCTGATCCCGGGCAGGAATAAGGGGCAAGCGCGCGTCCGCGAACTGTTCCGATCCGTGCACGGAAAGCGGATCGGGCGCGGCGTGGTGCGGACTGCCGCTCAGCAACTCGACTACATGGCACGGGTACGCGAAGGAGACCCGGGTCGCGCACGTCCGGCTTTGCGCCCGGAGGGAATCATCATCCTCGGTGACTATCAGTCGCATCAAGAGGTCGCCGACGCCCTTGGCGGTCCGGTGCCGGGCGAGGGAGAGTTCGTCGCGCACCGCGTCGTGCGAGCCCGGCCAGAACACGGTGACCGGCCACAAGCTGTGATCGACGGGGAGTACTGGGTTGTAGCCCAGCCTGGAGAAGCTTCTCATGCAGCCCCGCGGCTCCCGGAGGCCCAGAAGAGCCGGGCCAAAGCACCAGGGAATGAGCGGCGGACTGCTTCCGGGCCTGGTTGGATCCCGTCTCAGGGGTCCTGAGAATGTCTCAACGGACCGCCCCTGCCGCACTTCGCCGCCATACCGTGGGTGGCCTCACCGTCTAAAGCACCCACTTCCGAGACAGAGGAGTCGCAATCCGTGACTGGCCCGGAGGGCGAGTACCCGTTGATCAGGCAGTACCGGGACTGGATTCAGAACAGCCCCTCCGAGGACGGACCTGAGCGAGCACAGTTCTTTACACAAGGGATCGTCGTACTCGATACGAACGTACTGCTCAGCCTCTACGAGTACACCCCTGCTGCCCGTGAGCAGGTCCTGACCGCCCTCCAGAGTGTGCAGCAGCGGCTGTGGCTCCCGCATCAGGTCGGTCTTGAGTTCGTCCAGAACCGCCACCGCGTCATCATCGGCAGAAAGAAGGCCCTGGAAGACGCTTCCAAGGCCCTCCAGAAGAAGCTGGGAGAGGCACGTACGGCGATCCTGGACGCCCGGAAGCAGGTCCAGGGCCTGTTGATCAAGTACGCGCAAGATGTCAGCGCCAAGCAGGCACTTGAGTCTGAGATATCGGATCAGACGGTCAAGGCACTGCTTGACGACTGGAGTAAGACACTCGGCGATCACGTCCAGCAGCTCAAGGCGTATGACCTGGCCATTTCATCAGTGAACAGAGGTGACCCTGTTCTCTCCCAAGTAGCTGCACTGTTCGGCGACAAGGTCGCGGCACCGCCAGACGCAGCCGAGATCCGACGCCGCGTTGATGAAGCGGCGACGTACAGATTCCCTAACGAGATCCCGCCAGGGTTCGCGGATGCAGGGAAGGGAACTCCTCTGGCATCATCCGGTGACTTCCTTCTCTGGGAGGAGACGATCGAGCACATGGCCGGGTCGGCCGACCGCTCTCAGCTGCTGTTCGTCTCTAACGACACGAAGGACGACTGGTATCAGCCGGCCGGCAACGGACGGGGTTCGCGTCCCTGGCCCGCTCTGGCCAGTGAACTGAGGGCGCGCACTGGCGCTGAGCTCCGTATCGAGACTCCAGGAGATTTCTATCGAGGCGTGAACCGCTTCCTGGATGCGGAGATCGCTGAGGAGACGTACGCAGAGATCGACCGCGCGGCGGAGAATCTCGTCGAGGTCGTCATTACAGAGCAGGAAGCCGCCCATGCTCAGCCCCGGCCAGACCTCGTTGCAGCCGCCTTTGATGCTGCAGGCCTGGACGAATCCATGCTGGACAGCATCAGCAATACGGCTGATCGGCTTCTGTTCACGTGGTGGCTGATCGGCGTCACAGCACAACTGGACAAGCGCCCGCGTTCCGACGACGAGCCAGATGTGTCTGTAGCACCGGCGACTCGTTCAGATCTGCAGCCCGATCCGGACTGGCTGCCTGGGCGGCGCCTCCATTTGGGCGAGTGGCCTTACCGAAGTTCATCGTGGATCGCCCCGTGGTTCGCCCAGGCAGTTAACCGTGCGTCCCGCCACGACCGGCAGATCATTCAGCAGCTCGCAGCCCGGCAGTTGGACTACGAACGGCTGGACCAGGACTAGCAGACACCGGCACCCCCTGACCAGCGCGGAGACACTGATGACCAGCCAGCAACCGCCCAAGGACGAGTGGCAGCAGCTCAGGCCAGACGCCGAGCACGCCCTGACCAATCTCCTCTCTGAGATCTCAGCCCATAAGGACGACCCTCAGTCGCTGTTCGAGGCCTACACGTATGCCAAGGACATCACCGCCCGCGCCATACAGTTCCGGATGCTGACGCATCTTCCGGCAGAGAACCGGCAGTTCAGGGCCCTTCGCACGCAGATTGAGCAGCGGATGCATTCCCTTTATGACAACACGGTCCCGGAAAGGCTCCTCACCGTTCCATACGGCAGCAAGACGCACGAACGCCTCTTCTCCCTGCTTCAGCAGAGTCTAGCCAGGGCGGTGCCGGCAGCTATGCTGCGCATCGTGACCGGCGATGACGTGCATACCGAGCGGAGGGCACGCGAACTCCGCGAGCTCGGGCTCGATGTCGCCTGGTATGCCCGGGGAGGGATCAGTGCCTATGAACTCCACTCCCTCGACCTGGACTTCGACATGATCCCGGCAATGGTCAGGAACAAGGTGCGACAGACCAAGTCACTCAGTGCAGATCAGAAGGTGCACATCTTGAAGAACGCAGGAATTTCTGAGGATGGATAGCGACACCCACTGGGAGCCACCAGAGGGTTCTTGGGCGTCATCCGCGGCTCGGCGCCGGAACATGCAGGCGATCCGGAGCCGGGACACCAAGCCGGAGCTGCTGGTACGACGGCTCCTGCACGCTCAGGGACTGCGATACCGGGTAGCGGCCAAACCACTTCCCGGACTTCGCCGGACGGCGGACATTGTCTTCCGCCCGGCGAAGCTGGCCGTGTTCATCGATGGCTGCTACTGGCATGGCTGCCCGGAGCACTACGCCCCGCCGAAGACCAATCCCGGCTACTGGACCGACAAGGTCACGCGGAACGTGGCGCGTGACCGGGACACCGATGAGCGTCTCCGTGAGGCCGGGTGGACCGTTCTTCGCTTCTGGGAGCACGAGTCACCGGACGACTGCGCTCTCGAGATCGCTACGGCGATCAGCCGACTGCGACGGGACAGGCGCTGAGGGGGCAGCAAGTGGGAACAGCAGCTCGCCGGCCCGTTCCCCCGCCTCAGAATCCTTCGTCGGCGCCAGATCAACGCCTCCTGCTTCCCGGGCTGCCCTGAGCGCGGAGATGATCTGCCTCCCGACGGCCTCCGCGACAGGCGGCGGGAAGGCGTTCCCAACCTGGCGGTAGGCAGCAGTCTTCCGTCCGGTGAACTTCCAGTCCTCAGGAAAGCCCTGGATGATTGCGGCTTGCTTCACCGTGAGCTTCGGCCCCGCCTCGGCGAAGAGATCACGCCCCGGATCCGCAATTTTCTCCGGTTCGTTAGCAACTCCGAGCCCGCACACGCCCAATTCACCCCAGGCTTTCTTTGCACGCGTCGGCCCCAGGTCGGCTCCACCATGCTTTTTCGAACCGCCCACAAGCGTCGGAGCAACCCCCTTCAATGCATCCTTGAGCCAGTCCTCGAACGCCTGGTCCGCCCGCGGGTCATCAACAGCGTCGAAGCGCGCCCTCATGGTCTCCTTGAGTGCCTTGCCCACCGTCACCAGAGGTCGCTTCTCCGGCTCCGACCAGAGGAAGTGCTTGATGTATTTTTCCTGCATCGCCACCAGAATGGCGCGCGGACGGAGCTGCGGAACTCCGTAATCCTTGGCCTCCAGAAGTTTCCAGTAACACTTCCGGTAGCCCATCGATTCAAGCTCTTTGAGGATGTATTCCTCGCGGTATTCCGTAAATTTCCGGTCCAGCAGGCCCTTCACGTTCTCGATCATCACAGCCTTGGGCTTCAGCTCGTCGACGAGCGCGAGCATGTCCGGGAACAGATCCCGGTCGTCCTCTCGCCCTAGCTGCTTCCCGGCAACCGAGAACGGGGGGCACGGAACTCCGCCGGCCAGCAGGTCCAGGTCCCCCGGCTCCAGCCCGAGCTCTTCCCTCAGATCACGCGGCTTGAGTTGCGTCAGGTCAGCCTGCTTGACCTTGCAACCCTCCCATTCCGCATTACCGGAGATGTTCTGCTCAAGGGTGGCAATCGCGTTCGTATCGATCTCAATCAGTGCGAGATGCTTGAACAGCGCATTGTGCAGACCTAGCGCCTGCCCACCCGCCCCAGCGCAGATCTCAACCGACGTGAACTCTCTAGTGCCGGTCATGCACCCTCCTTCCAGACGTACCCGACTGGCACCGATTGCCACCAGCCATCACAGAGGGTGACAGACCCCACTGACAAAGCGACCGCCCCCCAGTGTCGCGCATGTATCGAGACGCTCCGAACGGCCCGCACGCGACAACGAACACTCATACGATATTGCTCGTGCCGAGAAGCCCTGCATGGACCCGTGATGAGTTGCTCCTCGCCTGCGCACTCGTGGTCGAGAACGACTGGCAGGAACTCCGCGAGCGCGACCCCCGCGTGGCGGATCTCTCCGACTTGCTCCGGTCTCTGCCGATCCACGAAGGCGCAGCACAGACCATTCCGAAGTTCAGGTCCATCGGCAGCGTCAGCCGTAAGACCTCGGATCTGGCCTCGAACAAGCCCGGCTACACCGGCGCTCCCACAAAAGGCGGCCGTCTCGACAAGGAGGTGATCGCCGCCTTCATGGACCGGCAGTCCGACATGCTGCAGGCCGCCACAGCCCTGCGCCAGGCCATGAGCACAGGCGAGCTGCACACGCTGCCCCAGGATCCGGACGAACTCGACGAGAACGGGAACGCCGCCGTCGAGGGTCGCCTCCTTGCCCGCTGGGCGCTCCACCGAGAGCGCGACCGGAAGCTCCGCGCCCGGAAGATAGCTCAGGCAGAGAGGCTTGGGCAGCCCTTGCAGTGCGAAGTCTGCGCATTCGACTTCGCTCGGTTCTACGGCCGCCTTGGCATGGGCTATATCGAAGTCCACCATGTGCTGCCCCTTCACATTTCCGGGCCCCGCGAGACCAGGCTGGATGACCTGGCATTCCTGTGCGCCAACTGTCACCGCATGTGTCACAAGAGCCGTTCCGGGGAATCCTGGCGCACACCTGCCACCCTGCGGGCCGAGATAGCTCAGTCCGCACAGCCCACTGAGGACCCGGCCGCGACCTGCGAGGTCATGCGGCATCCAGATCCGCTTCGTAATGGCGCTGTGCGCGATCAAGGACGTCGTCGGGGTCGCAGTCCTGAGCTGCAAGCCAATGAAGCAAGTCAACGATCAGCCCGGCCGCCGCTTCCTCCCGCGCCGGGGAATGGGCGAGCAGCGGCAACTCAACGCGTCCCGCCAGCTCCCTATACGCGCCGATTACCGCATTGGCCCGCTGAATACGGGTACACACCCCGTCTGGCGCGAGCGCCAGCTCGCACCAGACGGCCTTCCCCGAAGCCGTCATAAGGGTCCCCCAGTCGCGCGCCATGGCGGACAGCAGGTGGAGGCCGCGGCCGCATTCTGATGCGCACCCCGGCTCGCCGAGGACCGGGACCTCATAGCTCGTGTCATGGATCTCCACACGGATCCCCGCAGCAAGGAACTCAAGGACGAGGGTCGCGGCGCTTCCCACGCCGACGTGCTTGCTCACGTTCGTTGCGAGTTCGGTCACCGCGAGCTCCGCCTCGTCCGCGAGACCGGACAGCCCCCAGGGGCTCAGCTCCGCCCGCACAGCCCGCCGGAGGCTGCACAGCACTCCAGGAGACGCGTTGAACGGCAGCACATATCGGTGCAGAGTCTGAGCGCTGTCACGACTGGTCATGTCGTAGTCCCTCCTCGGCCACATCAGTGCTGCGCCTGCCGTATCCGTACGACTGCACTGCGTAGCGCTTAGACGCGAGTATGGCATCGAGAAGTCTCACTGTGTAACTTCTCACGAGAATCCATCGAGTGAATCCAGTGGTGGGTCAACTCGCGGCCGATCTAGCCTCGTTGAGGCCGTCTGCAGCGTCCGGCACTACCGGAAGGAATCCTCATGTCAGCGAGGGCCACAACCCGCCGCCGCCACCTCGGCGCGACGATGCGCAAGTTGCGTGCCCGCAAGGGAATGACATTGGAGGAGGCCGGCGGGCTCGTCGGCGTTTCCAAGGCCACGGTGAGCCGGTATGAGGCGACCGAAGGACCGGTCAAGTGGCTTGTGATCGACGCACTCTGCCGCGAGTACGGAGCAAGCGATGCTGAACGCAAGGCCGTCGTCGCCCTGGCCAAGGATGCGAAGCAGCAGGGGTGGTGGAGCTCATTCGCAGACCACATCCCCGAGACAATGAACCTGTTGCTCACCCTCGAAGACGAGGCCGTGCGAGAGGACCACTTCTCCTGTGTGTACGTGCCGGGTCTGCTCCAGACCCGGAGTTACACCACCGCGCTTCAGCAGGCCAACGAGATGCGCCGCTCGCCAGAGGAGATCGAACGCCTCGTGGATATCCGCATGCGACGTCAGGAGATCCTCGCACGCCCCAAGGCGCCGCACCTCTGGGCCATCCTTGATGAATCCGTCATCCGCCGCGTGATGGGCTCCCCCGCGATCATGCGGGAGCAGCTCAGCCATCTGCTCAGCTCAAGCGAGTCGGGGAACATCACCCTGCAGGTCCTGCCCTTTTCACGAGGAGCGCACTGCGCTGCCCTCGGAAGCTTCGTCATCCTCGGGGGCGCGGAGCCCTCGCTGGACGTGGTGTACGTCGACCTCCACGTCGGCTCCGTCTTCATGGAGAAGGAAGCGGAACTGGATCGCTACCGGCTTGCGTTCGAATACCTGCGCGCACAAGCGTTGGACATCGAAGCATCACGGAAGCTGATCAGCCGCGCCAAGGAGGACTTGAAGGATGCCGAGAACGAACACTGAAGTTCCAGACCCTGCCTGGTTTAAGTCGTCGTACAGCGGCGGCAACGAGACCGAGTGCGTCGAGACCGCCTTCGTCGGGGACAGCGCAGGCATACGTGACAGCAAGCGGCCGCAGGGGCACCAAGTCCTGGTTCATTCAGGGGTCTGGGCCGAATTTGTCGTCGCTGTACGTAACCGGCAACTCGGCTGACCCACCGGGTAAAACGGCCCTGCTGCAACCCGAGTTGCAGCAGGGCACTGTCCTCCGTCCTGCCTACCGGTCCAGAAACTCACCCAGCTGAACAGTGACGCGGGACGGCACTCGCTCCAGCAGGAAATCATCAACGAAGACGACCTCCACATCCCATCCCTGCTGAGCGATCTCGTCGCCGACCTGGGTGATCCGCTCGCTTTCCAGATCCTCTCCCACCATCTCGAAGGGGCTCTTCACTGCGACGGCGACCGATTCATCGAAGATCGCCACAGGGTGGCTGTCGAGCTCCACCACAGGCGCGGCGTCGGGCGTATCAGCGACCCAGTTCTCCAGGAGAATGCGCGCATTCTCGCGGTCCACATCCACCTTCCTGCCTTGCAGGGCTCCCAAGAGGTCAGCCGCCAGCCGCCAGTCAAGAAGCGGGTGGTAGGCCATGTTCGTGTAGTCGCGCAAGCACTCATAGCAGGAGCCCCGGCACTCCTCCCCGTGGCTTCCCTCGGTGAACTTGGCCAGCATGGCGTCAGTGGCTGTCATTAGCCGACGGAAGGTTTCAGGCTCCGCCAAGTGTGTGCAGTAGCCGGCTCCGTTGTCGAGGGTGTCGGAGAGGAAGGCAAACACCCTGGCACCCACGTCCTTGGTCACCGCTCCATGGATGCCGGCGGCAATCTCGGTCGGCTGGATGTCGAGCAGCGCCCCCGCGGCCTTCCGCAGGAGCGCTGCCAGGGAATACCACGCTGCCTTGCGGCCCGTGCGGTCGTCCGGAAAGCCGGTGAGTTGCGGAACCGGTGACAGGTCAAGCCGGTAGCCGTGTTCACGGACGACTGGCTCACGCGGGCCGAACAGGAAGAGGTCGGTCCGCTGGGTGGCTCCGAGAGCCACGCTGACCGCCTGGTCCTCGTGCACCTTGATCAGCGACGTCCCCTGGATAGCGCCGATCTCAGCGTAGGCGCCGGACCACAGGTTGGTGGCCTGCACGGGAGCGAACCTGAAGAGGCTGCCGCCGTTGTCATTCACCGCGTACCTGCGCCCCTTGCCGGCGTGGACGGCAATTGTCGCCGGGCCAACCTCGCACTCCACCGCTTCGGTCTCCAGGTTCGTTCCAGTCCGGGGTGCAAGCGAGCGGGCCCGCCAGGAGAAGTTCCCGTCGAAGTCCCGCTTAAAGGGAAGCTTTGGAGGGGCGAAAAATCCTTCAGGTTCGCGGAGTTCGATGTGTCCGTACATTCCGTCGCCTGAAGTGCAGGCGGGACAGGACAGCGGCTCGTCGCTGTCCGTCGGCGAGACTCCTTCCTCCACATGGGAACATGCGCGGCAGATCCCGATGTGCCGCCCTGGCCCCAGCGGATTCCGGACAGCTTGGGCCTCGGATCCTGCAGGACGGTAGTTCGCGACGCCTACAGACGTATAGACCGCTCCGTCCTTCACAGTCTCCGCACCCGGGGCGAACTGCGAGACGGCGATAGGCAGGCCACGGTCGACGACATTCGCAGGCGGCCACGGATAGGCCTTGCGGGGCTTGCGCGTGTAGAAGTAGCGGACGCTGGTGGGGAAGCCGAACATGGGCAACACACCTTCTTCGGCAAGCCGTTGGCTCAGGTCCCCGTGGCCGTGCTCGGCGTTTGCAATGCGCTCGATGTCGCTGATGAGGCTGCTCTGGACCCAGCGGGCAGCGTGTTGCGCCTGCCCGGGGTCCTTTGTGTGAGCCGCGAGGGCTTCGGCGATTCCGGCGATCTCCCGGTGGTGGCGGTCAACCCAACTGCTGATGAGCTGCTTCACACGTACCCAGTCGCCGACCGTTCCGTACTGTCCGTGCACATTGCGCGTCGGGTCCAGAATCTCCCCGTCCGCTGCAGCACCGCCCACCGCCGCGAAAGCCCGGCGTAGGACTTCAGCAGCGAGAACGCGCTGATAGATATCGCGCATATCTGTCGAGAGGTACGGCTTGGGTGTCTCGTCGTTGGTGATCCGCTCCGGCGCCTGGAAGTAGTACTCATCGTGGCTTCGGCCCCGGCACACCGTCAGCGCGAGCGCCACAGGCGCGGTGCGGCGTCCGGCTCGGCCCACCCGCTGTTGGTAGTTGAAACGGGTGGGCGGCATGTTTGCCATCAGCACGATGGCCAGCGAGCCGATGTCCACCCCGGCTTCCATGGTCGTGGTGACCGAGAGGACATCGACGCTGTCAGGCCCTTCGGTCTCAGTGCCCTCCAGAAAGATGTCCTGGAAGCGAGCCTGCCGCGACTGGGCTGCGAGACGGTCCGTCTGGCCCGTCAGTTCCGCGCAGTTGAGGCGGAACCTGCCCTTGCCTTCCGCGGCCTGCCAGGCGTAGTAGTCGTCGTCCGACCTCGTCACCGGCACGTGCTCTGCCGGAAGCGGCTGCCCGCACCTGGGCTTGGTGCAGACACCGGCTCCCCGGTGCAGATGCTTGCGTTTGCACTTTATGCAGACCCACATGTGCGGACCAGCGGGCCGGAGGCTGACCTTCTCCGGGTTGATGCAGTATTCAGTTACGGCATCGCCCCAGGCGCGCTCCGTCCGGCTGCGTATGCCATCAAAGTCCTGGCCCGTGTGCCTAGCCACCGACTCCCAGAAGATCCGCAGCGGGGCGGGCGGTTCAACCAGTCCACGACGCAGCACCTGGAAGCGGCGCAGGTGGCCGAGCACACGCAGGCTGGACCGTACAAGCGCAGTGTCCGAGGCGGGGTCGGCATCAATGAGCGATGCGTCGGAGGAAAGGCTCAGCCAGCCGAGGCCCAGCGACTCGAAGTCCCGGCCGGCACTGCCGAAGAGGCCGCCCAGCATCTCCTCGCGCAGCGACTCCTGGATGCGCTTCAGGAGATCTTCCTGGCGCAGCTCAAGCCCAAGCCGCGGCTCAACCGAATTCCTGCTCCAGTCGTATAGGGAAGCCCAGGCAAGGTCAGGAGAGCCGCTCTGCCACTCCACCCGCTCCAGACTCTCCTTGGGGCCGCCGGGGTTCACACCAAGGGCAAGGAGGGCTTCCTCCATTTCGACGGAATGAGCTTTCAGGCTGGGGTACTTGCCGAGATGCGCGAGGAGTTCCGCCTCGCGCGCTGGATCAGGGACTCCGTCGATCGGGTCGGCATTCCAGATCTCCCTGAGCTCAGCCACAGCATCCTTGTCGCGCGAGCGCAGACGGGCGAGCGCTTCGGTGGCAAGCTGCGTATCGACCGGCCCCTGGAGCTTGAAGTACCTCCGCACGATTTCCGCGTCGTCGGCTGGGTCCCCCTGCCCGCCCACGAGCTCGGAGAGCAGCAGCCTGAGAAGGTCCTGGTAGTGGCGGAGGCCGAGGCCAGCGGCGATCTTGGCGGCATCCTGTCGGCTGTCCGAGAAGACGACTGCCTTCTTCTGGTCCAGCGCCGACAGCACGCTGGTCGTCAGCACCTGGTTGACCTTCTCGAAACCGGTTCGCATGGACCGAACGGGCGTCCTCATGCGCCTGCGGTCGCTCAGGGTCAGCACTCCGGACTTGATCCTGGGCACCTCCCAGTCGTCACCGCAGGCCGGGCACTGGGTCGGAGCGGCGGGCAGCTGCTCGAGACTGAGCGCCTGCTTTCCGTTCCGGGACTGCGGAACTCTCGTGTGGAAAGACCACCCCGTCGCCTCTTGCCGGTCGCGGGTATTGGCCAGATGGCCCGTGCGAGGACTGAACTTGCTGCGCTTGAACTTGAATTCGGCGCTTCGCGCACCTCCATCCGTCGACGACCTGGTCCAGGTGAAGTCAGTTCCCTCGATCACGGGCTCCCGCGTGCGCGGCCAGTACACGACATAGTTCGCTGCGCTCGCCCCCAGCGAAGCGCCCTCGGCCCGCGCATCGAGGTCCGGCAGGTCATGCAGCAACCCGCCGTCAAAGCTCTTGGCTGTGATCGCTTTAGCCGGTGCGTAGCCGCCGAGCATCACGTCTCCGCAGTTCTGGCAGTAGAGGAGCTCCAGAACTCGGGACGTACAGCTGCTGCACCGAGAGGTCGGGCGCGCGAAGAGTCTGCCCACCGTCCGGTCGTCGCCATCGGTCCGCTCTACGCCGGAGCAGTCCGGATCCGAACAAGCCCAGATTCCAGGGATGTTCCGGAAGAAGAGGTGCCCGCGAAGCTTGGGGAGCGGGCCTGCAAGTTCTTCGTCTGCGGTCCGCAAGGCCGTGAGGAGTCCGCAGAATGCCGCCGTCCGGGACTTTTTGTCGACGTCCGGGAAGAGCAGCTCAGCCGCGTCCTCGTCCAGCCGCGCCACGAGATTCCCGTTGTCATGAAGGGCCTTTACGAGAGCCCCGTGCGCGCCGGTTTCCCGGAGCACCTGCGCAGACTCCGTAGGAGAGGACGACTCCCCGACCCCGCTCAGCCTCTCCGCGTGCTCCGAGATATCGGCGGCTGCCGCCATCGGGAGATCGAGCTCACCCCCTAGCAGCGCGAATCGGTCCTGGGGAACTCCAAAAAACTCCTCCAGGAACTGGCCGTCCCGCTGCGGGTCAAGCGAAGCGGATGCCGCAAGGATCCGGAATTGCTCCGGCCGCTGGTCGAGACCCAGGCGGCTGCGCAAGTTGCGCAGCAGGTATGCGACTTCAGTCCCAGCTGTGCCGCGGTACATGTGCAGCTCGTCGATGATCAGAGTAAATTTCGCCGTGCGATCATCCTGCAGCCACTGCCTGGTCTGCTCGAAGATCGGGTCCTCATCGGGCCGCTGGAGCATGATGTTCAGCATCGAGTAGTTCGTGATCATGATGTCCGGCGGAGATTCGATCATGTCCCACCGCGACCGCATCTCAGCACCGTCGACGCGAGGCACGAAGTACTGGCTGTCTCCGTCTCCCGAAATCTCTCTGGCCCGCTCCGACCGCTTCTCGGTCTCCTTCAACAGGGCCTGGAGCTTCTTCACCGCCTGCTTGTTGCTCCGCTCCCCCGTGACCGGAGTAGCCCCCGTGTACCGGCCGAAGTAAAAGCGGTGTCCGTTGCGGTGCTTAGCAGACCACTGCCTCGCCGCATCGCTGTCGAGTGCCTTGCGCAGGCGGGTCATCTGGTCATCGACCAGCGCATTCATGGGGTATAGCACCAGCGCGCGCACCGCTGCCTTGTGTCCGGTTTCGCCGCGTCGCTGCGGAACGTAGGAGCCGTCCTGGCCGGACCACCACTTCCCGGGACTGGCCGGCGCTCCTCTCATCCAGGCCGGGGATTCACGTACGAGCTCAGCAAGGACAGGCGCCATGAACGCTTCGGTCTTGCCGGAGCCGGTGCCGGCAGTGATGACGACATCCTTGCCGTCCCGAACCGCAGCGACCAAGGACTGATGCTGGTGAGAGTGCATCTTTTCGATGCCTTCCATCAGTCCGGCACTAATCAGTCCGGCCAACTCCCAGGGCGCTCCGGCCGCTGCCACCGAACCTGCGATGTCTACGCCGCAGGACTTGTACTGCGGACGGATCTCAATCAGAGGCCTCCGCCAAGCCCCGCCGTCCACATCAAGGAGGTCCCGGCGCTCACGCATGAGCTGCTTGTTCGCCAAGCCGAAGGGAGTGTCGTAGTAACGGAACAACGCATCCCGCAGCTGCTCAAACGATCCGTTAATGTCGAGGGAATTGTCATCTCGAGACACTCGCACTGCCTTCCTCAGTCATCCCTGCCACCCAGCTCCTGCTTGAGCGACTTAGCAATGCACTCGGCGACAGCGCGAGGAACATTGCGGTAGGTGATCGTTCTGTACTTCGCCCCGAATTCAGGTGGCAGCGCTGTGCACATGACCGCGATGCGCCGCTGGAGGTCTGGCAGCGGCTTCCCCCAGTCGACAATCAGCCGTCCGAAGCGCCCACGCCCCCGTCCTTCCTCCTGGAACCAGCGGAGATTCCTGCGCGGTTCAACCCCCAGGCGGTCAAGCTCCAGGTAGACACCGCGCTCCTGGGAAACCGACCACCAGGAACCCTCCCGAAGGAGCTGGCACACCATGCTGTTGTCAACGCGTCTGAAGCGGTAAAGCCCGTCCTTCTCCCAGCGCTTGACCTGAACGAACGCCGGCTGGCCCAGGCTCAGGTCGTACATCTCCACCCCGGTGCCAGATGCCGGAGGCGCCGCCTGCGGACCGGGGGCTAGCGGGGGAAGCCACGCAGCCGCCTGGATGGCGAAACAGTCGGAGTACTCAACTCCCAGATCCGTTGCCGTCTTTGTCAGAGCCGTCGAGTCTTCGTACTGAAGAAGCCACGTGTCCGGCACTGGAATGTCGGTCTCTGGCAGCGCGCTGGGAACCCTGATCAGCACGATGTCTTCCGACTCTGCCTGGACCACACTCTCCTCGAACCGGGCCGTCCGGCTTCCCACAAGCGCGGCAAGGCCATCTGCAGACGGCAGTCTGGTCAGGACTGCAGGGGCTGCGCTCCAGCGCCCGGAACGCCAGTCCACGTCGAGGTGGCCCAGCGACTGGCAGTCCCTGATCCACCTGCCCGCTGCCCCGTACGAAATGGGGAGGTCCGCACTGCGGGACAGCCAGGTGGCGCCTCGTTTCAAGTCAATGAGGCGCCCAGCACCCAGCTCACTGACCCAACGCAGCAGTAGTCCGCCGACATCCGTCTTCGAACCGGTCACTTCAGCACTCCTCTCGCCGCCGTGACGTACGCCTCCCACACCGGTCCGATTCCTGCTGAAGCCGCGGACAGCACCGCCTCCGCCCAGCCCTTGTCGCCGGCCGCTGGAGAGGGACTAGGCGCATTACCGTCCCAGTTCACGTACTTCACCGAGGTCCGGCGCGGCCAGTACTGGATGGCCCAGACATACTCTTCCGGTATCGGGACCTCGGCGCAGTAGCCGTACACCTTGTCTGGCAGCCGCTCCTCCAGCCAGTCCGGGATATCGGGCAAATCGACCGTTTGTAACTCGCCCTGCGCACCAATCAGCACAAGCTCGCTCACGCGGCGCGGGACCATCAGAGTTCTCGGCGTCTTAAGCTTCCCGGGCACGCTTGCACCCCTGATCGCCTGCACCTCGGGTCCCGCTTCCGCCGCTTCGGGATCCGCCGCCGCGCCACAGCGATGCCCGACACTGCCTGCACTGGGAGACTGCTGCTCGCACAGCGCTGAACTGACGGTGAAGGTCGCCTTGCCCTCATCAGGCGTGCTCACCTCGTACGTCCCATCTGCGAACGGCATGAGTCTCGCAGGGAAGGGCCTGAGTACCTTGCGCAGAGGAAAGTCGTGGACGTGGGTGCCGCCGTCACCGCTCAGCGTGACCTGCAGAGTGACCTCACTCTGGGATATATCGCGGGGCAGCAGCCAGTCGGGGACGCCCCCCTGCAGATAGTGGTGGCGGCCGAGCTCTCGGCCGATCCGAAGCCCGCCCTCAAGGCCGATACCGCGTCGCGTCGACGGCACGAAGTGTGCAGCATGCGGCACGCTGCCTCGGAGCAGATCCGCCGGAGTAAGGGCCGCCTTTAGGTCGACGTTGTTAATCAACGTCCAGCCAGGGAGTGGTGCCTTGTGCTCGCGAAGCCTTCCACCGTCCGCGATGTTGCCGAGCACAGCCCGCAGTTGCCCGAGTTCACCGTTCGGCACCAGGAGAGTGTGGGGTTCTCCCGGACTGAAAGAACCGACACTCACGAAGTCGCCGCTGTATTCGTCCTCCGTGAAGAAGATGAGCGGCTGCGCGGACCACTCCAAGTAGATCTTGTCGCCTTCGAGAACAACGCCGTGCGTCAACTGGTGGGCAGTGACGTCAAGTCTCTCGAGACCCGCATAGAAGCCGCCGTACGGGTCCGACAACTCGTACTCTGCCCCTGATCCCTCGCTGTGCACTGTCGTCGCCGAAACGCCACCCACCGCCTCTGCCGCCCAACGCAGCTGACGAGGCCGCCTGGTCAGCACAAGTCGCAATGCAGACGCGCACCGCGCTTGCGACTCCCTCTCATACAGCGTGCCGTCCCAGAACTCGACGAGTCGTTCCAGCAACTTGGCCAGAACCATTCGCTTGTCTGCTGCTTCTGTCCCGGGCCCAGCCCCGTGCAGCACTTTGAGTAGCGGACGGGACAGCCCACGCCCACTCACCGCGGTCCACAGCCTCAGGCGCCGGATGATCTCCTGCCCAGGAAACTCATCCGGACTACCGGGCCTGACGCCTGTAGCCGCAAAGAAGGCCGTCAGGATCCGGCGGTCCTGCTCCCGCACAAGGGCCTGGGACATCGGGTAGCCAATGCGGGTCAGGTGCCTGTCGCCGGAGATGGTGCTGTATCCCGCTTCGCCCCCACGCAACTCGAGCCAGGCGTCCAGCGTTTCCCACATGGCAGCAACCGGCCTGGAATGGGCGCGCAGATTATCCCGCTCCCGCAAACCGACGCGGAACACCTCAGCCAGACGTCCGTAATAGTTGGAGGAAGAAATCTCCCCTTCTGTCGCCATTTTTGAGGCGGCAAGTACGCTGACAGCGAGCAACGGCAAGACCGGAGGAGCATGGCGCTGGTCTCCGCCCCTCCAAGATCGGCACCACCATTCCAGGCGGCCGAACATCCCCGTTGGCCTGTCCCAGTACAGCTGCTCGCTTACCGCATCGGCCAGCTCAACCAGCAGGCCGTTGTCGTGCATGAGCGAACTCTCAGTAGGCTCATCGACATAGAACACCGCCACGTGCCCCGACATGTGCGGCCCGTAGAACTCCCGCTCAAGCACGGTCTGCCACTGGTCGTACGCTGAATTCGACCGTCCAGCAGGCACGCTCTCCCCTCCTCACCCGACGCATCCCTGGACCTCAGGCGGGCGTTACCCTCGCGCATGACGGCGTCGCTATTAAGGGCTTCGCAACCGCACGGCCCTGCATATGCCTATCATCCGCGAAGACGTCGTCGCCGTACGCTCCGATGCACCAATAAGTCCACGCCAGTTGGAAGGTAGCCACTCGCCTCGCCTGCCCAGGAGGACCGGCGAGCATGCCGCGGCGGTGCCGCCTAAGCGCCGGCGCGGTCAGCAGTGCGGGCCGCTGATCACAAACCTGTGGGAGCTACGGCAGAAGGCGACCGCGGACAAGCTGTGGCGGACGTTGACACCGGAGTAAATGCGCTAGGGCACGGCATGACCGATGGACTGGTGTCGCGGCAGCGAACGTGATCCGCCGAGCCTCCGATGCGTGGCTGATCGTTCGGCTGCGGGCTAGTGGGGGCTGACTAGACGGCAGCAACAGGGGCAGCAGGCTGAGCTCGTGGATCAGGCGTTGGCGTTGTGTGTCGTTCAACCAACTGCCGTGGCCACGGCTAGGTTCCTGCCGCACCGCGCAGCGTCCGTCAGGGCTGGTCGTACCAAGTGAACGAGGCGATGCGCCAGCCCTCCGGCGTGCGGACGAACTGGATGGACTTCGTGCCGCCGCCCTCGAACGGCTCGCCGTTCATGACGCCTGACTTGCGGTACTCGCCGAAGCGCGCTGCGATGTCGCCCGCGATCTGCGTGTGTTCGGAGGTCTCCCACTCGGAGAACTCCACCAGTCGGCCGTCCGACAGGAGCTTGCGGCGCGGCTCGATGAACTCGTCCACCGTGTACGCCGTGGTCGCCGGGCCCGTGCTCACGATCAGCGCGCCCGGGATCGTCAGCCGACGGATCCGGTCGACGTCCGCCTCGCCGCCGTCCCTGTTGTCGAACGCACCGAAGAATTCGGCCGTGATCTCATCTATCTCGGCCTTGGTGGTCTTGGTTGTGTTGGGCATGGCCGGGAACGTAGCACCCCCGTCGCAGGCCACGAATCGTCCTTGTGGGCGGCTTTCAGTGCCTCTCAATGCCCTTACGTTGCCCAGGCGTTGAGGGCCGACAGACTCAGGCGAGACGGGTACCTGTGCCCGCGTCCCGGCCACCGGCGGCTGAGTTCGGGCGAAGCCCTATCCGCCCGCAGGCCCCCGCCCCTCCCCGTAATCCGCCACGAAGCCTCCCCCGCCCACCTGCTCCGCCACCCGCGCCAGCCATCCGCTCGGGGAATACGGGGTCTCCGGGTCGACCTCCATGCCCAGTTCCGTCAGCGCCAGCGCGTAGTCGGATTCGTCCAGGGGCAGGGCCAGCAGTTCGTGGAGTTCTCCCGCCAGGCGGGCCTTGAGGTGGGGGTCGGTGGTGGTGATGTAGTCCGTGGTCGCCGCGTCGTGGTCCGCGAACTCGTCCGGCATGTCCTGGGAGAACCAGCTACCGAGGAACTGCGCCGCCTCCGGGAACCGGGCGCGCCACTCCCAGTGGGTCAACGGGGCCGAGGGCGGCGGGACTTCGCCTTCCTCGATGCTGTGCTTGATGTGGTCGGCGAGGAGGCTCAGCCACTCCTGGATGTCGCCCTCGGGCAGGCCGACGTCGGGGACGGAGTAGAACTCACCCAGGCGCAGGCGCACTCGGCCCGGAGGGTTACGGGAGTACTCGCGCAGCTGCGTTTCGGCGGCGGCCAGCGCCCAGGGACGCGTGTGCCAGGTGTGGCGCAGGTAGGCGGTGAGGGCGGCACTCGGCTTGTCCTCGGTGTCGTCGGCGGGCTGGCCGGCGTAGGCGCGCATCACCTGGTCCAACTCGCCGTAACGTCGGTCGTGTTCGAGGGGTTTCATGGGCACGGCTGCGGCGTCCTCTACGGGGTGATACGGCTGGCTACAGGTAGACCGGGAACGTGGCGTGCACGGCGAATCCGTGCCGGCTCGCGTCGTCCCGCTTGAGGATCACGCGCGCGGCCCGTACGTCGACGGGGTCGCGGCCCGCCAGCATCATCGCCTGGAGCAGGACCCGGCCGACCGGGTCCGGGCGGGACGGCCACGCGGCCTCGATGGCGAGGCGGGAGCGGGTCGACTGCGCGAGCCAGCGGTGGATGAGCTGTTCGTTGGCCGTGACCACTTGCTGCGTGGCCCACTGCGCGGTCTCGCGGTCGGGGTAGGTGGCGGAGCGGGTCGGGTGTGCGGTCATGAGTGCTCTCGCTGCATGTGCTCGTTGACGGTGGCGATGAGTTCCTGGAGCCGGTCGCGGGTGGCCCAGGACAGGCGCGACTTGAGCCCGTCCGGGCCCGGGAAGAGGACCAGCGCGCGCTGCGCCTCGGTGGTGTAGGCCGCGGCGCCCTCAGCGCAATAGGGGTGTTCGTTCGTCACCGCCGACCGGACCGTGTCCGCGAATTCCTGATCCCCTTCGTCCATGAGGATCGCGTCGAATCCGAAGAGGTAGGGGAAGGTCAGCTGGAATTCCCAGCCCGCCATCGGGAGTTCGCCGTATTCGGGCGAGGGCTCGCGGTCGAGGATTCGTACGATCTCGGCGAGCATACGCAGATACTCCGCCGGATTCACGTCGCCGGCGGCTCGCTCCGTCTTTTTCCGGAACTCCGGCGGGAAGGGGGCCAGCCCTTCACCGTTCTCCACGGAATCCGCCGTGAATTCAAGTACCCCGGAAGCCGTGTACACGGAACAGTTCCAGTTCGCGATCCAGTTACCGCGGACGGTGCGGATGTATCGCCGGATCTCGTCGTCCAGTGACAGCTCGCCTTTGGACTCCTGCGCCTTGATGGCGACGTCGAGGAGTCGCGGCGCCGGGCCGTCCGAGAACAGTGAGGCAGGGAAGGACTGCACGTTGACCACCTCTCCTAGGGTCCCTTGTGCGGCATGGCAGTGAGCACGATGAAGGGCGGGTGAAGGCCTTCCTTGTAGATCAGGCGGACCTGCACCCAGCTCTTGTCGTCGGCTTTGGCACTCATGCCGTCAGCATCATAGTCGTCACGCGAGACGCTGCGACCCGTGGACTGACCCGCGAATTCCTTGTAGATCGGAGGCTGGATCTCCGATTTGTTCGGGTCGTAGTTCGGATTGTTCTGGATCTTCTTCTCGACGCTCTCGATCCACTTGTCGATGCGGTCGGCGTTGTTGATGTCCTCGATCGCCGCAGTGGTGAATTTCTGGGCGGACGCGAGGTCCTTGAACGTCGAAGCGGCGGGTGCACTGGCCTGATCGCGCAACCGCATTCTCAGCTGATCGTCGGTGAGGCCGACATGCTTGTCGATCGGATGACTGCCGTACAGGCCTTCCTGATTCGCCAGGTCCAGCGGATAGAACATGTTGTCCGGGTCCTGGCCCGGAACGGTGAAGTGGTGCTCTTTTTTGTAGTCGTTCAGCGAGCGCGCGCCGAAGGCCTCCGCGCGGGCCTCCTCCGCCGCGTACGTCGGAGCGGCGCGGTGCGCCTCGTCCAACGCTTCCATGAGCGCGTCGAGTCGGGGCCAGAGCGCGTTCACGCGGCGGTTGTACTCCTCCACGACGCGGTTGAGCGCGGCCGTGTCGATGTTGAGCGTGATCTCGACGCTCACCTCCGCGGCGCCCTTGGCGAGGCCCTTGAGGAATCGGCCTACCCCCTTCGCGCCCTCCTTGAGGTCCTTGAGGTCGACGCCGTCACTGAGGTCGATGTCGCCGACGGCCTTCTTGACCGCGTCCAGATAGATGTCCCAGACCTCGCCGTTCACGTACACCGCGGCCTCGGCGAACTCGCGCAGCAGGTCGCTGATCTTCATCGCGGTGTCGAACAGGACGGACATGACCGGGTGGCTCGGCTTCTGGTTGGCGGCCGAGTCGTGCTTCCACTCGTAGCTCGCCGTCTGCTTGCCCCAGGCCGTGGTGCCCCACAGCGAGCTGCAGAACTGGCGCATGGCGTCGTGCCATTCGCTGTTGCTCTGCTGGGTGATGCTGTACATCTGGCCCGTCAGATTGCCCTCGGCCCAGGACAGCGCCTTCGTCATGTCCGCCCAGGACTGCGACAGCGAGTTGAGGTAGTGCTGCTGCGGATACGGGTAGACCTCGGCGACCTTGCCCCAGCGGAAGGCGTGTTCGAGCAGCGGGCGGATGAGGTGCCAGACGACGTCGGGAATGCACTCCAGGAGCGAGCGGATGAAGTCGTCTCCGCCGTCGTCGTCGCCCCACTTCAGGTCGGGGACCGATCCGTAGTCCGGGGCCTTGTCGATGACGACGGGCGGGGGCTGCGTCTGGGGCTTGGTCTTGCCCGAGGCGTCGTTGGCGGCCTCCGCCTTGGAGTAATTGTTCGCGGTGGTGGCGAAGCCGACCGCGGCGCCTCCGATACTGACGACGGCCTTGGCCCACACCTCCAGGTAGCGGTTGCCGGCCTTGAGGTAGGACGCGGCGAAGGCCTGCGGGGCGGTGCCGTAACCGCCCGCGTCGGGGTACTCCTTCAGCTCCTTGATCAGGTTCTTGGCGGCCTTGTCGAACGGCGTCTGCTCGCCCGCGAACCCGCCCGCGACCTGGTGCAGGGTGGAGGGCTTGACGTCGATGGTGCCGCTGCTCGGCGCCGGCGTCCCCATCAGGCCGCGCCCCAGCCGCGCAGGACAGCCCGGTGCGCCGCCGCGTAGTTGATGTGGCCCGTCGTCACGACCTCGTGCAGCCACTTCTGGGCCGCCTGGAGATCCTGCGCCGAGTGGTCCCACTCGTCGAGCTTGTCGACGAACATCTCCCGGGCCTCGCCCTGCCAGGACAGGACGACCGGCTCGACGCGGTCGTAGAGGTCGTCGATCCTGCCGTTGAGCTGCTTGAGGATGTCCTCGAGCTCCACCGCGAGGTGGTGGAGGGTGGTGAAGGTGACCGATATGTGGTCGTCGGCGTCGCTGGGCGGCACGGATCCCCCTTGTCGCTGTGCGCGTCTGCGGCTACGAGTCATGGCTACGGCTGCATCCGCGTACGGGCTCGTGGTCTACGGCTGCGTACGGATGCGGCGGCGAACGGTGAACGTGCGGATGACCGGGTGGACCGGCCGGATCAGAAGCTGTCCAGGCCGCTGCGCGGCCGTGACGGCGGTGCGGCCGGGTCGACGTTCGGCGTGGACAGCTTGTCCGCCTCGCCCGCCACGTCGACGTTGACCTGGATCCGGCGGAACTGGTCGAGCTTGTCCAGTTCGAGTTGCGTGAAGCCGTCGCGGCTCATGCGGACCGCCTGCTCCAGGACCTTCATCACCTCGCGGATCCGTACGGCGTCCTCGGCCGCCGCCCGGTGAAAGCCCCGGTACGCCGTCGACGCCGGGCCGCTCCAGCCCGCCTCGATGCTGTCGACGATCGTGTCCATGCGCTTCACCTGGGTGTCCAGGTGGTCCTGCATGTCGTCCAGGTCGTCCGCGAGCTTGGTCAGCTTCTCGGGCGGAACCCGTAGATCTTTTGGATCGCCCATCACGCCGCTCCCCCGGTCACATGTGGCGCTCAACCCCCGTTGATCGCACAGGAATTCTAGTGCACGGCGGGCCATATACGACGGCACACAGGATCCCTGTACGCAGGGAACCGAACCTGCCCGCAGGTGCCGCAATCCCGCGCGTTAGCCTCGAATCGGTCCCGGTCCACCCGGGCCGCACATGACGGAGAAGCGAGGCAGTGATGGCGAAGGTACCGGCGGCCGCAGTGGCCGCAAGCGGGATTGTCGGCGGGTACACCGTGGCGCGGTTCACCAAGAAGCGGCAGCTCGGCGGCGTGGTGCTGGCCGCCGCCGGCGTCGCGGCCGGGGCTCAGTGGCGGCAGGCCGCCGGGGGCAGGGTCGCCGCCGTGCTCGGTGGTGCCTACGTCGCCGCGTTCGCCGGGTCACACCCGCTCGCCAAGAAGCTCGGCGCCTGGCCCGCCGTGTTCACGGTCGCCGGGGGCGTCGCCGCCGCGTCGTACGTGCTGGCCGACCGGCGCGCCTAGACCCTGATCCGGACGGAAGGCCCTAGCTCGGCCGCCGGTGCCCCAGTACGTTCACCACTCGCCCCTCCGGGTCCCGTACGAAGAAGCGGCGTACGCCCCACTCCTCGTCGCGGAGGTCGTGAACGATCTCGGCGCCTGATGCCCGTACCTGCGCGTAGACCGCGTCCACGTCCTCGACCTCCACGCTGAGGTCCGGGACCACGGGCGCGGTCGCCTCGTGGGTGAGGAAGCTGACCTGGGCGCAAGGGTTGGAGGGGGACGCGAGCGTCATCACCCACCCTTGGTTCATGACCTCCTCGAAGCCGAGCAGGCCGTAGAAGTCGCGGTTCTCGGCCATCGACTCCTGCGACTTCGTCGTGAGGTCCGGGACGATCCTGCGGATGGTCATCGGGAGCTCCCGTGCGGTGGGGTCATGTCGGGGCGGTACGTGGACTTGTCGGGGCGGTACGCGGACTACCGGTCATCCTTGCCGAACGTGCGCCCGACCGCTGCCGCGATGAGCACCGTACGCATGCTCATGTCCGTACCCACCCGCCTTCCCGCCCGTTCCCCCTGAACGTCGACCTGTACGCCCCCGGCGACACCCCCAGCCCCGCCTGGAAGTGCGCCCTGAGCGACGCGCCCGTGCCGAAGCCCGCCTCCGTCGCGATGCGGTCGACCGTGTGGTCGGTCTGTTCCAGGAGTTCGCGCGCGCGGTCCACCCGGCGCTGGGTCAGCCACTGGATGGGGGTGAGGCCGGTCTCCTCCCGGAAGCGGCGGCTGTACGTGCGCACGGACATGGCGTCGTGTGCGGCCAGTTCGGCGAGGGTGAGGGGCTCGGCGAGGCGGGTGAGGGCCCACGCGCGTGACGCGGACGTGGACGTCAACCCCTCTGATTCCACGGGGCGTTGGATGTACTGCGCCTGGCCGCCCTCCCGGTGCGGGGGCACCACCGTGCGGCGCGCCACCTCCGCCGCGACGGCCGCGCCGTGGTCGCGGCGGATCATGTGGAGGCACAGGTCGATGCCCGCCGCCTCTCCCGCGGACGTGAGGATCCGGCCCTCGTCGACGTACAGGACGCCGGGGTCCACCGTCACGGACGGGAACGTGCGCGCGAAGAGATCGGCCGACAACCAGTGCGTCGTCGCGCGCCGGCCGTCCAGGAGTCCGGCGGCGGCGAGGACGAACGAGCCCGTGCAGATGGAGGCGATCCGGCGGGGGGCCGATGCGTCCTCCGGTCCGCGCAGGGCCTCCGCCAGCTCCTCGGGCAGGCCGCCCGGCCGCAGGCCCTCGTCCGTCTCGTGCGACGCCGGTACGAGGACCGTGTCCGCGGCCGCCACCGTCGCCAGGCCGTGCTCCGCGTAGATCGGGAAGTCCGCGTCCGTACGGATCCTGCCGGGGCGCGGGGCGCAGGTGCGGACGTCGTAGAGCGGCTCGCCCGTGGCGGACCTCGCCGTGCCGAACAGCTGGTGGACCAGGCCGAGTTCCATGGGCAGGACGCCGTCGCGGACGAGGACGGCGACGGTCCGGCGACCGCCGTGCGCCGGGGTCGCGGGCCTTACGGGAGTCATGGCCAGATTCTTTCACCTCGTGGCCATCTGGCCAGTCGTGGCGTCGGGTGCATCCGTCACAGGGTGAAGTCATGAGGCCGTATCGCAAGAATCCCCGGTCCCCCTGGACCGTCGCCGCCGGTGCCGCGCTCGCCATCGTCACGGCCGGTGCGTTCAGCACGCTCGCCGGTCTGCTCGTCGGGCCTCTGCATGAGGATCTCGGCTGGTCACGGGCGTGCGTCGGGCTCGGCTCGCTCGTGAACATGGTCGTGTACGGGGCGAGTGCCCCCTTCGCCGCGGCGCTCATGGACCGGTTCGGGATGCGGCGCGTCGCCGTCGGCGCCCTGTGTCTCGTCGGGGCCGGGGCCGGGCTCGCCACGACCATGACCGCGCCCTGGCAGTTCGTCCTGTACTGGGGCGTGCTGGTGGGCCTGGGGACGGGGGCGACGGCCACGACGTTCGCCGCGACCGTCACCGAGCGGTGGTTCGTCGCGCGGCGCGGGCTCGTCACCGGGCTGCTCACGGCGGCGAGCGTGGTGGGGCAGTTCGTGTTCCTGCCCGTGCTGTCGTGGGTGATCGACGCGTACTCGTGGCGGGCCGCCGCCGCGGCTCTCGCGCTCGCCGCGGCCGGCGCGCTGCCCGTGGTGTGGGCCGCGGTGCGCGATCCGCGGAAAGAGCCGGCCCTGAGAGAGGACGCCGCGCGGCGCGCCCTGCGTACGCTCGCCCGCGCCGCCCGCACCGGCCCGTTCTGGCTGCTCGCCGGGACCTTCGCCGTCTGCGGCGCCTCGACCAACGGGGTGATGTGGACGCACTTCGCGCCCGCGGCCCACGACCACGGGATGCCGGTGACCGTCGCCGCGTCGCTGCTCTCCCTCATCGGGATCTTCAATGTCGCGGGGACGGTGGCGTCCGGATGGCTGACGGACCGCGCCGATCCGCGCCGCCTGCTCGCCGTGTACTACGCCCTGCGCGGCCTCACCCTCCTCGCGCTGCCGCTGCTCCTGACGTCGGCCGTGGACGCGCCGCTCGTCGCGTTCACCGTCGTCTTCGGTCTGCTCGACGTGGCGACCGTCCCGCCGACGATCGCGCTGTGCCGCGCCCACTACGGGGCAGACGCGCCGGTCGTGTTCGGCTGGGTGAGCGCCGCGCACCAGGTCGGGGCGGGGGCCGTGGCGTTCGCGGGCGGGATGGCGCGGGACGCCTTCGGCTCGTACGACCCGGTGTGGGTGGGCGCGGGCGCGCTGTGCGCGGGGGCGGCGCTCCTCGCGCTGACCCTACGGAGGCCGCGGGGGCGGCGCGTCACGCCCCCAGCGCCCGCGACACCGCGTAGATCGCGAGCCCTGCCAGCGAGCCCACCACCGTGCCGTTGATCCGGATGAACTGCAGGTCACGGCCGATGTGCGCCTCGATCTTCTTCGAGGTGTGCTCGGCGTCCCAGCCCGCCACGGTGTCCGTGATCAGCGAGGTGATCTCCTTGCGGTACGTCGTCACGACGTACGTGGCCGCGCCCTCGACCCAGCCGTCGACCTTGTCCTGGAGGCGGCGGTCGGTCGCCATCCGGGAGCCGAGGGAGAGCAGCGAGGCCCGTACGCGCAGCCGCAGCTCGCTGCGCTCGTCCTCCGCCGCCGCGACGATCATGGCGCGGACCGCGGACCAGGCGGAGGCGATCAGGTCCTGGACCTCGGGACGGGCGATGATCTCGGACTTCAGGCGCTCGACGCGGGCCCGCGTGTCCGTGTCGGACTGGAGGTCGGAGGCGAAGTCGCCGAGGAAGCGGTCGAGGGCACCGCGGGCCGGGTGCCCGGGCATGTCGCGCATCTCGGTGACGAAGCGCAGGAGTTCCTTGTAGACGCGGTCGCCGATCTTCTTGTCGACGAACCGCGGGGTCCAGCCGGGGGCGCCGCCCTGCACCGCGTCCATCACGGAGTCCCCGTGCCGCACCAGCCAGTCGTGGGCCCGTGCGCAGACGAGGTCCACGGCCCGCTTGTGGCCGCCGTCGGCGACGACCCTCTCCAGCAGCTTGCCGATGCCGGGCGCGACCTCCTGGGCGTCGGCGCGGCGCGTGATGGCCTCGCCGACGACGGCCTGGACGTCCGAGTCGCGCAGCACGGTGAGGGCTCCGCGCAGGGCGGTGGCGAGCTCGGCCGTCACCCGGTCGGCGTGCTCCGGTTGGGCCAGCCAGGTGCCGAGCCGGCCGCCGATACCGACGGCGCGCAGCCGCTTCCGTACGACGTCGGAGGAGAGGAAGTTCTCCCCGACGAACTCGCCGAGCGAGACGCCCAGCTGGTCCTTCTTGGTCGGGATGATCGCCGTGTGCGGGATGGGCAGGCCGAGGGGGCGGCGGAAGAGCGCGGTGACCGCGAACCAGTCGGCGAGGGCACCGACCATGCCCGCTTCGGCGGCGGCTGCCACGTAGCCCGCCCAGGCGCCGGCGCCGGAGTTCTGTCCCCACTTGGCGAGTACGTAGATGACGGCGACGAGCAGGAGCAGGCCGGTGGCGGTGGTCTTCATCCGCCGTACGCCGCGCTGCTTCTCCACGTCGGCGGGGCTGAAGGAGCCGGGGCCCGCGCCGAACGGGGCCGGTCGCGTCCCGAATGAGGAGCCGCCCGCACGGGCATGCTCACCCATGCCCGCTTCGCCCGTTTCCTCCGTGTCGCGCGCGGCCACCGCGCGCTTCCCGTCCTCCACTTCGTCCACTCAGCTCACTCCGCCCGTCACAAGTCCGCTCACCCGGCAGTCCCCCGTGTCATCCCTCTCACACATTGTCCCTACCTGACCGACTCCCGGAACGGACGACAAGTTCCCGGCGTCTCAAAAGGCGGAGGGGGGCAGTGTCGGCTTCCTCCCGGCCCATGACGCATCATGGGATCATCACATCGGAGCCTCGGGGCTCCCGCTGCCCGAGGAGACACCCCCGCATGACCAAGCGTCACGGTTATGCCCTGCTGGCCGCGCTCGCGGCCCTGGTCGTCGTGATTTCGGCCGCCATATACCTGGGCGTCTCCGGTGCCTACGACGGCTCGAACAGCACGGTCAGCGCCGGCCCCCGGCACCCGCAGAACTCGGCGGCCCCCGCCTCCACCGGCACCTGGTCGGGCAGTTGGTCGGCCTCCCCCGCGGGCGGCGAACCCGGTACCGAGACCGACGGCCTCGCGGGCCGCTCCGTGCGCAACGTCGTGCACACCAGCATCGGCGGCACCAGCGCCCGCATCACGTTCTCCAACCTCTACGGGCAGCAGCCGCTCAGCATCACGCACGCCTCGGTCGCCGTCGCCGCCGCGCCCAACAGCCCGGCCGCCGCGGTCGGCACGCTGCGCCGCCTCACCTTCGCCGGCAACACCTCGGTCGTCATCCCGGCCGGTTCCCAGGCCATGAGCGACGCCGTGCGGCTGCACGTCCCGCACGACGCGGACATGCTCGTCACGAGCTACTCGCCCACCCCGTCGGGCCCGGTCACCTACCACCCGCAGGCCCGCCAGATGTCGTACGTCGCCCAGGGCGACCGCGCGGAGGACGCGACCGGCGCCGCGTACACGCAGCAGACCCCGTACTGGCGTTACGTCACCGCGCTCGACGTGCTCAGCAACGAGTCGGACGGCACCGTCGTCGTGATCGGCGACTCCCTGACCGACGGCGTCACCTCGACGGTCGGCGCCAACCACCGCTGGACGGACGTCCTCGCCGCCCGGCTGCGCGACGAGAACGGCGCGGCCCGCTACGGCGTCGTCAACCAGGGCATCAGCGGCAACCGCATCCTGTCCGACGGCCTCGGCCGCCCCGCGAGCAACCCGAGCGGCCTCTCGCGCTTCGACCGGGACGTCCTCGACCGGTCCGGCGTCAAGGCCGTCGTGATCGCGCTCGGCATCAACGACATCCTCCGCAACCCGCACCAGAACGACCCCGACAAGATCGTCGAGGGGCTGCGGGAGCTGACCCGGCAGGCGCACACGCGCGGCCTGCGCGTGGTCGGCGCGACGCTCATGCCGTTCCAGGGCCACCGCGGCTACGAGCCCCGCCTCGACGGCGTCCGCCAGGCCGTGAACGCACAGATCCGCTCCGGCAAGGTCTTCGACGAGTTCGCCGACTTCGACAAGGCGCTGCGCGACCCCTACAACCCGCGCAAGCTCCTGCCCGGATACGACTCCGGCGACCACCTGCACCCGAGCGACTCCGGCTTCCGCAGGATGGCGGACACGTTCAACCTGACGACGCTGAAGGGGTCGACGCCGGCCGAGCTGTAGCGCGCCCCGGGCTACCGCTCACGCCTCTCGCGGCGCTCCTCCGCCCGCTCCCACTGGCGCTCGCGCCGCTCCTCGTGGCGTTCGTGCCGCAGGTGATGGCGTTCGGCGTGCCGCTCGTGGTGCCCCTCCAGCGCCTCACGGTGCGCCGCCCTGCGGTCCAGCTTGTCCTGGCGGCGCTCCTCCTTGAGGCGAAGACGCTCCTCACGCGACACCCTGCGGTCCACGCCGACGCCGCCCATCAGCGCGAACCCCCGCACGACGACCCGCGGCGAGCCCGGTGTGCCCTCGCCCGACGCCCGGTCGTCGACGCCACCCATGAAGCCGAAGCCCTTGACGGCGACGTCCAGCTCCGGCGGCACCTTGATCTGGATCCCGCCCATGATCGTGAAGCAGTTGATGACCACGTCGCGGGACGCGAACCGCGCCTCCCGCAGGTCGATCTCGCCACCGCCGAACATCGCGAACGCGGTGAACCTCTCGCCCACCGTCCAGCGCCCCTTGCGTCCGAACCCGCCGAAGAGCGCGAGCGCCCACGTGGACGTGGCCTCCCCGCCGATCCGCGCCCGCCAGTCGACCGCGCCCTCGGGCTGCGGCTCCTTCACGAAACTCACCGGGCTCCCCGGCGCCGCCGCGCCCGCCCCCGGCAGATCACGCGTGATCGGCGCCAACTCACCGTACGTACGCGCCGCGTACACGGCCTCGAGCCGCTCGTCGAACTCCTCCATGTCCAGGCGCCCCTCGGCGAGGGCGTCCCGCAGGGCCTCCGCGACCCGGTCCCGGTCGGCGTCGGAGGCCCGCAGCTCGGGCAGGTCGTTCGGCTCGGGGCGCTCAGGGCGTTCGTCCGTCATGGGGTCAGCCTACGAGGGTGCGGCCGTTCCTCCCAGGGATGGTTCCTCCCTGGCGTACATCCGGGCGATCACGGACTCGATGTCCGGCTCCCGCACCGACAGATCCGCCAGCGGATACTCGGCCGCGATCTGTGCGACCAGCGGCGCCGCCGACTGCGCGGCCGGGAACGCCAGCCACTGGCGCGGCCCGTCCACCTTCACCACCCGGGCGAACTCCACGTCCAGGGGCGGCAGTTCACGCTCGAGGTCGACGACGAGGGTCCGCTCGCTCTCCCCCACCTGATGCAGGCCGTCGAGCTGACCGTCGTACATGAGGCGCCCGTGGTCGATGACCATGACGCGCTTGCACAGCTGCTCGATGTCGGTCAGGTCGTGCGTGGTCAGCAGCACCGTCGTACCGCGTTCCTCGTTCAACTCCCGCAGGAATCCCCGCACTTTGACCTTGGAGACGACGTCGAGCCCGATGGTCGGCTCGTCGAGGTAGAGCACCTCGGGGTCGTGCAGGAGGGCTGCCGCGATGTCGCCGCGCATGCGCTGCCCGAGGGAGAGCTGCCGCACCGGCGTGTCCAACAGGCCGCCCAGTTCGAGGAGTTCGACGCACCGGTCGAGGTTCTCCCGGTAACGGGTGTCCGGGATGCGGTACATGCGGTGCATCAGCCGGTACGAGTCGATCAGCGGCAGGTCCCACCACAGCGTCGTACGCTGCCCGAACACCACGCCGATCCGCCGCGCCAGCCTCGTCCGCTCCCGGGACGGCTCGATGCCCGCGACCCGCAGCCGGCCCGCGCTCGGCGTGAGGATGCCGGTCAGCATCTTGATCGTGGTGGACTTGCCCGCGCCGTTCGGCCCGATGTAGCCGACCATCTCGCCGCGCGGCACGCCGAAGGTGAGCGAGTCGACGGCCCGCACCTGATGGCGCTCGCGCCGCAGCAGCCCCGTCTTCCTGCGCACGTCGAAGACCTTCTCCACGCCGTCGACCTCGATGAAGTCCTCAGCCATACGTCTTCAGCTCCCGGTGCTGCGGTACGAACGGACACCCGCGCGCCAGGCCAGACCCGCGAGCGCGCAGCTCCCGGCGGCCACCAGCGGCGGCGTGAAGGCGAGCCACCAGGGCAGGCCGACGGGGTAGGGGCGGCCGAGCACGTACAGCGCGGGCAGCCAGTTGACGAAGGCCAGCGGCACGACGAACGTCACGCCGATCACGAAGTCCCTGGCGAACACCGTCGGCGGGTACTGGAGCAGCGTCAGCCCGCCGAACGTGAACGCGCTCTGCGCCTCCGCCGCGTCCTGCGCCCAGAACTGGAACGCCGCCCCGGCCACGTACACCGCGCCGAAGATCGCCGCGCCGCTCAGCAGCATCACGGGCAGCAGAAGCAGCTTGGCGAGCGTCCAGTCGAGGTCCAGGCGCGTCAGCGACCAGCCGAGGACCAGGGCGCCTTGGAGGAAACGGCCGAGGCGCCGCAGGCCGAAGCGGTCCGCGGCGACCTGTACGAGCACCGGGGCGGGGCGCACCAGGAACGCGTCGAGGGAGCCGTCGCGCACCCGCAGCCCGAGGTCGTCGACGCTGCCGAGCAGAAGAGCGGTGATCCCGAAAGAGACGGAAGCGGTCCCGTACAGGAAGCCGGTCTCCGCGAAGCTGTAGCCGCCGATCGAGGTCGCCTGCGAGAACATCATCCAGATCACGACGAAGTCGAGGGCCGTGACAAGGAAGTTGGTGAGGACCGCGGCCGCGAACGACGTGCGGTAGACCAGGGTGGAGCGGATCCACATCGCGGCGATCAGGCCGTAGACCCGTACGCTCCCGCCGACGTCAGCCACCTTGGAGCACCACCTTGCGCGTCGCGGAGGACTGGAGGAGGCGGCCCGCGGCGAGCAGGACGACCGCCCAGCCGACCTGGAAGGCGTACGCCATGAGGACTTCGGCCGCGCCGGAGCGGGCGCCGAGGAGGATGTCCGCGGGCATCTGGAGGAGCGACGCCCATGGCAGCACCCGCGCGATGTCGCCGAGCGCGCCGGGCATCGCGTTCAGCGGCAGCAGCAGCCCCGTGAAGAACATCCCCACCAGACCGCCGAACTGCAGGACACCCGACCCGTCGAGCAGCCAGAACGCGCTCAGCGCCAGCACATAGCGGATCGCGAAGCTCACCACCACCGCCAGCACCACCGCCACCAGGAACTCCAGCCACACCACCGGATCTCCGGGCAGCGCGAGCGGAAAGGCGAGCGCGCCCACCGTCAGCGGCACCAGACCCCGGCTGAACAACTGGAACACGGCCCGCCCCAAGTCGCCGGCCAGGTACCACAGTTGGAGGTCCACGGGCCGGTACAGATCCACAGCGATGTCGCCGTTGCGGATCCGCGCCACCATGTCGACGGCGAACCCCGCGTTGAACATCGACAGAGCCTGCGCGAGCGCCTGCCCGATCCACACATACGTCAGCGCCTGCGCCTGGTCGTACCCGCCGAGCCCCGGCCGTTCGTCCCACAGCGCCAGGTACGTGTACGCCACGATGAACCCGAAGACGGTGTTCGTGAACACGCCCGCCGCGGTGGCCGACCGGTACGTCGCGTAGCGCCGGAACCCTCCGGCGGCGACGGCCGTGTACAGCCGGAAAGTTCCCACGGACACGTCCCCCGCACTCCCGTCTTCCGTTCCGGACCAAAGCGCAGGAGCCTAGCGGGAGCGGGGTGTACCGTGCCACGCATTTTCGGCTCCCTCGGCGCGTGCCACGCCCCGGCCGCACCACCCATCGATGCCAGAGTGTCCGGCAGGAAGTAAAGAGGCGTACGTGACGTACGGAGGGAAACAGGAGTTCCACAGGGCATGAGCGACGAGCCGCAGCAGCCGAAGGCCGCAGAGTCCGGGAAGGCCGGGAAGCCGGCGAAACGCGAACGCCCCCGGCGCACGGGCCGGCGCCGCCTGATCCCCACCTGGCGCATGACCCTCGGCACGATCCTCTGCTTCCTGCTCCTGTGCATCGGCCTGTTCGCCCTCGGCTACTACCTCGTCAAGATCCCGCCCGCCAACGCCACCGCCACCGCGCAGAGCAACGTCTACCTGTACGCCGACGGCAGCCAGCTCGCCCGCGACGGCGAGATCAACCGCGAGAACGTCTCCCTCTCCCAGATCCCCAGGAACGTCCAGCACGCCGTCCTTGCCGCCGAGGACCGTGACTTCTACAGCGAGTCCGCCATCGACCCCAAGGCGATGGTCCGCGCCGCCTGGAACACCCTCACCGGCAAAGGCAAGCAGTCCGGCTCGACGATCACCCAGCAGTACGTGAAGAACTACTACCTGGGCCAGGAACAGACCATCACCCGCAAGGTGAAGGAGTTCTTCATCTCGATCAAGCTGGACCGCGAGGAGAGCAAGGACCACATCCTCGAGGGCTACCTCAACACCAGCTACTTCGGCCGCAACGCCTACGGCATCCAGGCCGCCGCCCAGGCCTACTACGGCGTCGACGTCGAAGACCTCAGCACCGCGCAGGGCGCCTACCTCGCGGCCCTCCTCAACGCCCCCAGCTCGTACGACGTCATCGCCCACCCCGAGAACAAGGCGCAGGCCGTCGCCCGCTGGAACTACGTCCTCGACGGCATGGTCAAGGAACGCTGGCTCAGCGCCGCCGCACGCACGAAGATGACGTTCCCCATGCCCGACGACGCCAAGGGCCCCGCCGGGATGTCCGGCCAGCGCGGCTACCTCGTCCAGGCCGTCAAGGACTACCTCACGGACAACGACATCATCGACGAGGACACCCTGGCCGTCGGCGGCTACCGCATCACCACCACGATCCAGAAGAAGAAACAGGACGCCTTCGTCAAAGCCGTCGACGACCAGCTGATGTCCAAACTCGACAAGGAGAACCGACCGGCCGACCGCAACGTCCGCGCCGGCGGCGCCGCCATCGACCCCGCGACCGGCAAGGTCCTCGCGATGTACGGCGGCATCGACTACACGAAGCAGTACGTCAACAACGCCACGCGCCGCGACTATCAAGTCGGCTCCACGTTCAAGCCGTTCGTCCTCACCTCGGCCGTGGAGAACGCCTCCACCACCCAGGACGGCCGCACCATCACTCCGAACACCGTCTACGACGGCACCAACGCACGCCCCGTACAGGGCTGGAGCGGCGGCTACTACGCCCCCGAGAACGAGGACACCGTCGACTACGGCCCCATCACCGTCCGCACCGCCACCGACAGGTCCGTCAACGCGGTCTACGCGCAGATGGCCGTCGACGTCGGCTCCGACAAGGTCAAGCAGACCGCGATCGCCCTCGGCCTCCCCAAGAACACCCCCGACCTGACCGAGTCCCCCTCGATCGCGCTCGGCCCGTCCACGGCCAGCGTCCTCGACATGACCGAGGCGTACGCGACCCTCGCCAACCACGGCAGGCGCGCCACATACACCCTCGTCGCCGAGGTCAACAAGGACGGCGAGAAGGTCGACCTGCCCGAGCAGACCACCAGGCGCGCTGTCACCCGCGAGTCCGCCGACACGACGACGTCCGTCCTGCAGGGCGTCGTCGAGGGCGGCACCGGCACCGCCGCCCTCGCCGCGGACCGCCCCGCCGCCGGCAAGACCGGCACCGCAGAGGAGGACAGGGCGGCTTGGTTCGCGGGCTACACCCCCGACCTCGCCACCGTCGTCGCCGTCATGGGCCAGAACCCCGACACCGGCGCCCACACCCCGCTCTACGGGGCGCTGGGCCTGCCGCGCATCAACGGCGGCGGCTTCCCGGCGCAGATCTGGGCCCAGTTCACCAAGGCCGCGCTCCAGGGCAGCCCCGCCAAGGACTTCGACCTGGACCTGGAGTCCGGCGCCGAACAGCCCGAGATCCCCTCGGCCCTACCCGACGAACCGTCCATCGAACCGACCACCGGCGAGCCCTCCGGCGAGCCCCCGTCCGAACCGGCGTCGTCCGGCCCCCCGACCGCACCGTCCACCACGGCGGAGCCCACCCTCGCGAGTCCGTCGGAGGAATCGAACCCACCGTCAGGACCGGTGAACGAACTGTTCGGCGACTCGGACTCCACCCGCGACTCCGACTCCCACTCCTACCCCGACTCCTACCCCGACTCCGACTCCGACGAGTGACAGCGCCGCTCAGAGGCCCTAGTGACCCGATGTCGCCTTGAGACCCACGATCGCGACGATCAGCAGCACGATGAAGAAGATCCGCGCGGCCGTCGCCGGCTCCCCGAGCGCCAGCATGCCGACGACGGCCGCACCGGCCGCGCCGATGCCCACCCATACGCCGTAGGCCGTACCGATCGGCAGGGTCTTGGCGGCGTAGGAGAGCATCACCATGCTGGCGACGATGCCCGCGCCGGTGAACACGCTCGGCCACAACCGGGTGAACCCGTCCGTGAACTTCATGCCGATCGACCAGCCGACCTCGAGAAATCCGGCGATCACGATAAGAACCCAGGCCATGACAGGCACCTCCGTCATTTGGATCAACAGGGGTGCGTCGTCTTTGCGATACCCGGTACGGCGCGTCTCGTCGGGGTCCCCCAAAGGTAGCAAAGAACGCGCAAAAGGGCTGGTGACAACGGTCACCAGCCCTTTCGCGAAGCAACTACGAGCCGTACTGCTCTACAGGTACAGGCCCGTCGAATCCTGGGAGCCCTCGAACCGGTCGGCGGCCACCGCGTGCAGATCGCGCTCACGCATCAGCACGTACGCGACACCCCGCACCTCGACCTCGGCCAGGTCCTCCGGGTCGTACAGCACCCGGTCCCCCGGCTCCACCGTCCGCACGTTCTGCCCGACGGCCACCACGACGGCCCAGGCCAGACGCCGCCCGACCGCCGCCGTCGCCGGAATCAGGATCCCGCCGCCACTGCGCCGCTCGCCCTCGGCGGTGTCCTGCCGCACGAGCACACGGTCGTGCAGCATACGGATGGGCAACTTGTCGTGCTGGGTGCTGTGCTTCTCGCTGTTGGCGCTCACGCCCCGAACCTACCTGCCGCGGCCACGCCCGTACGCAGGAAGGGTCAGCGCTTGCGGCGCCGCGCGGTCACCGTGAGCAGCCCCACGAGACCGACCACGGCGAGAGCCACGGGCACGATGCGCTCCACACGCGGCGCACCCTCCTCGGAGACGAACTGCGCCTTCACGTCCGACACCAGCCGGTTCGCGCTCACATAGGCCCGCCCGACGGAGTGGTCGACACTCGAGACGAACTTGGCCTTCGCGTCACCGACGATCGTCTTCGGGTGCACCCGCACCCCGATCTCGTCGAGAGTCTCGGCCAGCGCCTCGCGACGGCGCTTTATGTCCGCCTCGATCTGCGCCGGGGTCCGCGCATCCGACGCTTTCGACGTGTCCGACACCGCGCTGCCTCCGTGGTCGCTGTTATGGCACTGGTCGTGGACAGTCTGTCAGCTCGGCGGCCGCCGCACCCCACGGCACCCCCATTACGCTCGGGTCCCGTACCCGTATCCCGTACGAGGAGTCCCACCATGAGCGAGCGACTGACGACCGGCGACACCGCCCCCGCCTTCACGCTGCCCGACGCGGACGGCAACGAGGTCTCCCTCGCCGACCACAAGGGCCGCAAGACGATCGTCTACTTCTACCCGGCCGCCCTCACCCCCGGCTGCACCAAGCAGGCCTGCGACTTCACGGACAACCTCGACGTCCTCGCGGGCGCGGGCTACGACGTGATCGGCATTTCCCCGGACAAGCCGGAGAAGCTCGCGAAGTTCCGCGAGAAGGAAAACCTCAAGGTCACGCTCCTCGGCGACCCCTCGAAGGAAACCCTCGAGGCCTACGGCGCGTACGGCGAGAAGAAGCTCTACGGCAAAACGGTGACGGGCGTGATCCGCTCCACGATCGTCGTGGACGAGGACGGCAAGGTCGAGCGAGCCCTCTACAACGTGAAGGCCACGGGCCACGTAGCGAAGATCATCAAGGATCTCGGAATCTGACCCGCCGGGCCGCGGATCACCGCCGGCCTTCCGGGTACGCGCAGATGTGACGGAAGTCCCCTTCACAGGGGACTTCCGTTTGCGATCGCCACCTTCGAGCAAGCGATCCCCTGGAACTTCGTGTCCAGAGAAGGGATCACTCCATGTCGGGCGTACTCGACCCAGAGCAGACCGGGGCCGCCGCCGACCCAGCGGCGGTCAAACGCCACCGCACCCTCTTCCGCGCGGTGAAGCGCAGGAAGAATCCGCCTCTCCGCCGCACGGACATCACCGTCACGGACGAGGCCGCGGTGAAGCGGGCCGTCAAGGCCGCCTCGCTCGGCAATGCCATGGAGTGGTTCGACTTCGGCATCTACAGCTACCTCGCCGTCACCATCGGCCACGTCTTCTTCCCCTCCGGGAACGCCACGGTCCAGCTGATCTCCTCCTTCGCGACCTTCGCCGTCTCGTTCCTGGTCCGCCCCGTCGGCGGCATGGTGTTCGGCCCCATGGGTGACAAGATCGGCCGCAAAAAGGTCCTCGCGATGACGATGATCCTGATGGCGATCGGCACCTTCGCCATCGGACTGATCCCGTCGTACGCCGTCATCGGCTTCTGGGCACCCGTCCTGCTGATCTTCTTCCGCCTCGTCCAGGGCTTCTCCACGGGCGGCGAATACGGCGGCGCCTCGACGTTCATCGCCGAATACGCGCCCGACAAGCGCCGCGGCTTCTTCGGCAGCTTCCTCGAGTTCGGCACCCTCGCCGGCTACGTCGGCGCGGCAGGCCTGGTCACCGTCCTGACCACCCTCCTCGACACCGGGAGCATGGAGTCCTGGGGCTGGCGCGTCCCGTTCCTCGTCGCGGGCCCCATCGGCCTCGTCGGCCTCTACCTGCGGCTGCGCCTCGACGAGACACCCGCCTTCCAGAAACTGGAGGACGAGTCCTCGCACCGGGCGACGGACGCGGCGTCGAACATCGAGACCACCGCGAAGGGCGACCTGGCGAAGATCTTCCGCGGCTACTGGCCGACCCTGATCCTGTGCATCTGCCTGGTCGGTGCCTACAACATCACCGACTACATGCTCCTGTCGTACATGCCGACGTATCTGTCCGACGAAATGGGCTACAAGGAGTCCCACGGGCTGCTCATCCTCATCGCCACGATGATCGTCCTCATGCTGGTCATCACCCAGGTCGGCAAACTCTCCGACCGCTTCGGCCGCAAGCCGCTCCTCATGGCAGGGATGCTGGGCTTCTTCTTCCTCTCCATCCCCTCGTTCCTGCTGGTCAAGAACGGCGCCCTGTGGGCGGTCTCGCTCGGCATGCTGCTGCTCGGCCTGTCCCTGGTCTGCATGCTCGGCACGATGTCGGCGGCGCTCCCGGCCCTCTTCCCCACCCAGGTCCGCTACGGCTCGCTCTCCGTGGGCTACAACCTCTCGGCGTCCCTCTTCGGCGGCACGACACCGCTGGTCGTCACCGCCCTGATCAGCATCACGGGCACGGACATGATGCCCGCGTACTACGCCATGGCGGCGGCCCTGGTCGGCGTCATCGCGGTGGCCTGCATGAAGGAAACGGCCCAACGGCCCCTGGCGGGCTCCCCGCCGTCGGTGGAGACACAGGAGGAGGCGGCGGAACTGGTGGAGTCCCAGGCGCGGTCACCGAAGTTCTGACCCTCCGACTTCCCGAACGGCCCGCCCCGCCGCCTTCCCGGCACGGAGCGGGCCGTTCTGCGCTGCCCGAACTGTCATGGGCCGACCAGAACTTGATGCCGTGGCAGTGGGCACGCCACCCTGCCGGACAGCGCCGCCGTACACTGACGAGGCGGAACGCGCCGGGAAGGCGCGATGTCCGCTTTTCCGCGGTCGTGATGGAATGGCAGACATGTCGGGTTTAGGTCCCGGTGGGAGAAATCCCGTGAGGGTTCGAATCCCTCCGACCGCACGCACGAGGGGCCGTCCGACTGGACGGCCCCTCGGCATTTTCGCGTCAGCCCAACAACTCCCGCACCACCGGCACCAGCGCCCGAAATGCCTTGCCCCGGTGGGAGATTGCGTTCTTCTCGTCCGGGGTCAGCTCGGCGCAGGTCCGGATGTCGCCCTCCACCTGGAGGATCGGGTCGTAGCCGAAGCCGTTCGAGCCAGACGGAGCGTGCCGCAGCACCCCCCGCAGCTGGCCCTCGACCACCCGCTCCGTGCCGTCCGGCAGGGCGAGCGCGGCAGCACACGCGAAGTGGGCCCCCCGGTGGACGTCGTCGTCGATGTCGCCGAGCTGGGCGAGGAGCAGGTCGAGGTTGGCCTTGTCGTCGCCGTGGCGGCCGGCCCAGCGGGCGGAGAAGATGCCGGGCGCTCCGCCGAGTACGTCGACGCACAGGCCCGAGTCGTCGGCGACGGCGGGCAGGCCGGTGGCCTGGGCGAGGGCGTGGGCCTTGAGGAGGGCGTTCTCGGCGAAGGTGACGCCGGTTTCCCTGACGTCGGGGATGTCGGGGTAGGCGTCCGCGCCGACGAGGTCGTGGGGCAGGCCTGCGTCGGCGAGGATCGCCCTGAGCTCGGTGATCTTGCCGGCGTTGCGGGTGGCGAGGATGAGGCGGGTCATGGAGACCAGTATCGCGCCGGCGTTCGTGCCGGTGTTACGGCGTGCAGACCTTGGTCAGTTCGCCGGCGGCGTCGGTGACGGGGGTGATGTCGGGGGTTCCGTCGCCGTTCTTGATGGCCGTACGGACGTTGCCCACGGCCGTGTTGAGGTCGTCGACGGCCTTGGAGACGTCGGCGTTGTCGGTCTTGTCGCCTATCTTGTCGAGGTTCTTGTCGATGGAGTCGAGCGCCTTGTCGGCCTGCGCGGGGTCGTTCGTCGCGTTCTCGACGGCCTGCTTGAGGTCGCTGACGCTGTCGGCGATGGAGTCGGCGGTCTGGACGCAGTCGAGCGCCTTGTCGACCGCGCTGCAGCCGGCGGCGGCCGGTACGGCGATGAGTGCCGCGGTGGCGGCTATGACGGCGATGCGGCGACGGTTGCGTGGGCGCGCGGCCATGGAACGGTCCTCCCCTGTGTGCGGAAACGGGCGTACGGCGAGATGCCGTACGCCCGTCCGTAGTGACGCGGTTGGCGTCTTTCGGGTTGCCACCCTACTTGGTGTGCTCTTTACCTTTGGAGGGTGGCCTCGAGTGCCGCGCGCTGGGCGATGGCGAGGTCGGCGCAGCCCGAAACGGCAAGGTCGAGAAGGGAGTTGAGTTCGTCGCGGGCGAACGGCTCGGCCTCGGCGGTGCCCTGGACCTCGACGAAGCGGCCGTCGCCGGTGCAGACGACGTTCATGTCGGTGTCGGCGCGTACGTCTTCCTCGTAGCAGAGGTCGAGGAGGGGGATGCCGCCGACGATGCCGACGGAGACGGCGGAGACGGTGCCGGTGAGGGGCTGGCGGCCGGCCTTGATGAGCTTCTTGCCCTGGGCCCAGGTGATGGCGTCGGCGAGGGCGACGTAGGCGCCGGTGATGGCGGCGGTGCGGGTGCCGCCGTCGGCCTGGAGGACGTCGCAGTCGAGGACGATGGTGTTCTCGCCGAGGGCCTTGTAGTCGATGACGGCGCGCAGCGAGCGGCCGATGAGGCGGCTGATTTCGTGGGTGCGGCCGCCGATCTTGCCGCGGACGGATTCGCGGTCGCCGCGGGTGTTGGTGGCGCGGGGGAGCATCGAGTACTCGGCGGTGACCCAGCCTTCGCCGCTGCCCTTGCGCCAGCGGGGGACGCCTTCGGTGACGGAGGCGGTGCAGAAGACCTTGGTGTCGCCGAAGGAGACGAGGACGGAGCCTTCTGCGTGCTTGCTCCACCCTCGTTCGATGGTGATGGGGCGGAGCTGTTCGGGGGTGCGGCCGTCGATGCGAGACATGAGAGGGAGCCTAGCGAAAACGTCGAAGGCCCCGTTCCGGGTGTCCGGTGAGGGGCCTTCTTCGTGTGGCGCCTAGGCGGGTTGCCGGGTGCTCACATCATGTCTTCGATGTCGGCGGCGATGGGGTCGGCGTCGGTGCCGATGACGACCTGGATGGCGGTGCCCATCTTGACGACACCGTGGGCGCCGGCGGCCTTCAGGGCGACCTCGTCGACCTTGCTGGGGTCGATGACCTCGGTGCGCAGGCGGGTGATGCAGCCCTCGACCTCTTCGATGTTGTCGAGCCCGCCGAGCCCGGCGACGATCTTCTCAGCCTTGGTGGCCATGTGGTTCTCCCTGACTTCTCTCTTGGCCCGCCATGGGCCCGCTTTGTCACGGTAACCCACGGTTGGCCCATCTTCACGAGCGGTCATGCAACCCGTGACGAATGATGACGATCACGGCGTCACGCCCTCACAGGCCGGCGCCGACCGACCCGTCCCTCAACTGGTCTACACCAGTTTCCCACGACCGCCAAACGTACCGCCCCAGCGCCTTGTTCCGGGAGGACGCCCATGAGCGCCGACAGCGCGGCCGTCTACAGACCCAGCCCTTGGAACAACCTCTTCCAGGGCCTGCAGAAGATGGGTCGCAGTCTCCAACTCCCCATCGCCGTACTGCCGGCGGCCGGCATCCTCAACCGTCTCGGTCAGCCGGACGTCTTCGGCGACCAGGGCCTGGGCTGGACCGATGTCTCCAGGGTGATGGTCGGCGCCGGTGGCGCCCTGCTCGACGGCGCGCTCGGCCTTCCGCTGCTGTTCTGCATCGGTGTGGCGATCGGCATGGCCAAGAAGTCGGACGGTTCGACGGCGCTCGCGGCGGTCGTCGGCTTCCTCGTCTACTACAACGTCCTGCGCCAGTTTCCCGAGGGCTGCCCGGGCGGCTCCAAGGCGGTCGCCACCGGGTGCCAGGTGACGGTGGATCACACGGTGGCGGCGTTCACCTACCAGAACCCGGGCGTCTTCGGCGGCATCGTCATGGGCCTGCTCGCCGCGTTCTTCTGGCAGCGCTTCCACCGCACGAAGCTGGTCGACTGGCTCGGCTTCTTCAACGGCCGCCGTCTCGTCCCGATCATCATGGCCTTCGTCGCCATCGCCGTCGCCGCGGTCTGTCTGTGGATCTGGCCGCCGATCGGTGACGCCCTGGAGAGCTTCAGCGACTGGCTCGTGGGCCTGGACTGGCTCGGCTCCGGCATCTTCGGTGTCGCCAACCGCGCGCTGCTGGTGATCGGCCTGCACCAGTTCCTGAACGTGCCCATCTGGTTCCAGTTCGGCACGTACACGAAGCCGGACGGCACCGAGGTGCACGGTGACATCAACATGTTCCTGGCGGGCGACCCGAACGCGGGCCAGTTCACCTCGGGCTTCTTCCCGATCATGATGTTCGCGCTGCCGGCCGCGTGCCTGGCGATGACGCACTGCGCCCGCCCGGAGCGCCGCAAGGTGGTCGGCGGCCTGATGCTGTCGGTGGCCCTGACCTCGTTCGTCACGGGCATCACCGAGCCGATCGAGTACTCGTTCCTCTTCGTGGCGCCGGTGCTCTACGCGATCCACGCGGTCCTCACCGGCGTATCGATGGCAGTGACGTGGGCGCTCGGTGTGCACGACGGCTTCAGTTTCTCGGCGGGTCTGATCGACTACGTCATCAACTGGAGCCTGGCGACCAAGCCTTGGCTGATCATCCCGATCGGGCTGGCCTTCGCGGCGGTCTACTACGCGATCTTCAGATTCGCGATCACCAAGTTCGATCTGAAGACACCCGGGCGTGAGCCCGAGGACCAGGTCGAGGACGTCACGAAGGCCTGACGCCCACTCCCGAGCCGCAAGCCCCCGGACCCTCTGGTCCGGGGGCTTTGTTCCGCGCTGTCGCATATGACTGAGCGCACAAGGATCCCGGGAAGGAGCGGGTTCCTTATACGACCTTCACCGTGCTACAACAGGTCTACACCACTGAGTGGTGTAGACCACGCGGCCGCAGAGCCGGGTTTCCGAGACGCCGCCGTCCCCACCTGTCCCCCGGGCGGCGCCTTGCCTACTGGAGGAAGTTGTGACCACGGCCAGTGCCGCCCCCGCGGCCGCCAAGAAGAAGGGCGCGGGCGCGATGGCTGTCATGCAGCGCATCGGCCGCAGCCTCATGCTGCCGGTCGCGGTGCTGCCCGCCGCCGCGCTCCTGGTCCGGTTCGGGCAGCCCGACATGCTCGGCAGGGACTCGTTCCCCACCTTCATCACCAAGCTGGCGTCGTACATGTCGGCGGGCGGCGGTGCGCTGCTCGACAACATGCCGCTGCTGTTCTGCGTCGGTATCGCCATCGGCTTCGCCAAGAAGTCCGACGGCTCCACCGCGCTCGCGGCCGTCGTCGGCTACCTGGTCTTCCAGAAGGTGCTCGCCACCTTCACGGACAGCAGCCTGCCGAAGGTCGCCGCCGTCGCCGACGGCAAGATCGTCATGAACGCGGCGCCGGTCAACGCCGGTGTGCTCGGCGGTGTCGTCATGGGCGTCGTCGTGGCCCTGCTCTACCAGAAGTTCTACCGGACCAAGCTGCCCGACTGGGCGGGCTTCTTCGGCGGCCGCCGCCTCGTCCCGATCCTCTCCGCCTTCGCGGGCCTGGTCATCGGCATCGTCTTCGGTCTCATCTGGCCCGTGCTCGGCACCGGCCTGCACAACTTCGGTGAGTGGCTGGTCGGCTCGGGCGCGGTCGGCGCCGGCATCTTCGGTGTCGCCAACCGTGCGCTGATCCCGATCGGCATGCACCACCTGCTCAACTCGTTCCCGTGGTTCCAGGCCGGTTCGTACGAGGGCAAGAGCGGCGACATCGCGCGCTTCCTCCAGGGCGACCCGAGCGCCGGCCAGTTCATGACCGGCTTCTTCCCGATCATGATGTTCGCCCTCCCGGCGGCCTGCCTCGCGATCGTCCACTGCGCCCGTCCCGAGCGCCGCAAGGTCGTCGGCGGCATGATGTTCTCGCTCGCGGCCACCGCGTTCGTCACCGGCGTGACCGAGCCGATCGAGTTCACGTTCATGTTCATCGCCCCGGCCCTGTACGCGATCCACGCGGTGCTCACCGGTGTCTCGATGGCGCTGACCTGGGCGCTCGGCATGAAGGACGGCTTCGGCTTCTCCGCCGGCGCGGTCGACTACTTCCTCAACCTCGGTATCGCGACCAACCCGTGGGGTCTCGCGCTGGTCGGCCTCTGCTTCGCGGTGGTCTACTACGTGATCTTCCGGTTCGCGATCACCAAGTTCAACATTCCTACGCCGGGCCGTGAGTCCGACGAGGAACTGGCTGAACTCCTCAAGGCCGAGAGCAAGTAGGCCCCGGCCCCCGCACGACGACGAAGGCCCCCGGAACCGATGCGGTTCCGGGGGCCTTCGTCATGCCGGGCTCAGATCTCGTACACCCGCCCGGGCGTGGCCAGTTCGGCCGGTCCGGCGTACACGGCGCGGGCGTCCGCGAGGTTGACCTGGGGGTCCGTCCACGGCGGGATGTGGGTGAGGACGAGGCGGCGGGCACCGGCCCGGGTCGCGGTCGCGCCCGCCTCGCGGCCGTTGAGGTGGAGGTCGGGGATGTTCTCCTTGCCGTGCGTGAACGCCGCCTCGCACAGGAACAGGTCGCTGTCCGCGGCGAGTTCGTCGAGCGCGGCACACGCGCCCGTGTCCCCGGAGTACGTGAGTGACCTGCCGCCGTGCTCGACGCGGATGCCGTATGCCTCGACGGGGTGGCACACCTTCTCCGTGCGCACGGAGAACGGGCCGATCTCGTGCCAGCCCGGCTTCACGGTGTGGAAGTCGAAGACCTCGCTCATCGAGGAGGCGGAGGGCGTGTCCGCGTACGCCGTGGTGAGGCGCTGTTCCGTGCCCTCGGGGCCGTAGACCGGGATCGGGGCGCAGCGGCCGCCGTCGTGGCGGTAGTAGCGCGCCACGAAGTAGCCGCACATGTCGATGCAGTGGTCGGCGTGCAGATGGCTGAGGAAGATCGCGTCGAGGTCGTAGAGACCGCAGTGGCGCTGCAGCTCGCCCAGGGCGCCGTTGCCCATGTCGAGTAGCAGCCGGAAGCCGTCGGCCTCGACGAGGTAGCTCGAGCAGGCCGAATCCGCGGACGGGAACGACCCCGAGCAGCCGACGACGGTGAGCTTCATAAGAGCCGGAACCTCCGCGCTGGCAGTCAGAGAGCGGGATGGGAGCAGAAGAAAAAGGGGGCGAGCGGTCCGTCGAGCGTAAGGCGCAAAAGGGCCCGTCGCTCCTCCGTCGTGGACCGTTGTGGGAGAACTCACCTGTGCTGTCACCGGTTCGGGGGGCGTGCGTCCGGTGCGGCGTCGCGCCGGTGCCACCGGTACCGTCTCCCGTATGGACACGTCATGGTGGCTCGCGCTCGCCGCGGTGCTGCTGCTCGCGCTCGTCGCGACGCTCGTCGACGGGTGGGGGCGCGGGCACCGTCGGCCCGGCGGCCGGACCCGCCCGCCGCGGGGGCCGCGCGGACCGGGTGCGCGGCCGCAGCCGGGCGAGATCTGGTGGGCGCTGGTGCCCTACGAGGACGGGCCGGGCGGCAAGGACCGGCCGTGCCTCGTGCTGACGGTGCGCCGGCGGCGGGCGCGCGTTGCGAAGATCACCAGCAAGTACCACGACGAGCGGGCCGGGGTGATCGCGCTGCCGCCCGGCTCCGTGGGCAACGCGCAGGGCAGGCCGAGCTTCCTGGAGACGGATGAGCTCCGCGAGGTTCCCGTGGGTGACTTCCGGCGCAGGGCCGGGGTGCTGGACCCGGTGGTGTGGGACCAGGTCCGGCATCTGTCGGGGTGACGTGGGAGCCGGCTTACGTGACAGCGGCTTACGCAGGAGCGGGCCTACGTGACAGCGGCTTACGCAGGAGCGGGCCTACGTGACAGCGGCTTACGCAGGAGCGGGCCTACGTGACAGCGGCTTACGTAGAAGCGGGCCTACGGAGAAACGGGCTTACGTGAGAGCGGGGGCCGGGCCGTACTGCTGCCGGCCCGGCCCCCGCTTCGACGATTCGTGCTCACGCCCAGAGCTGGCCGTGCAGCGTCTCGATCGCTTCTTCCGTCGTGGCCGCCGTGTAGACGCCGGTCGACAGGTACTTCCAGCCGCCGTCGGCGACCACGAAGACGATGTCGGCGGGCTCCCCGGCCGCGACCGCCTTGCGGCCGACGCCGATCGCCGCGTGGAGGGCCGCTCCGGTGGAGACGCCCGCGAAGATGCCCTCCTGCTGGAGGAGTTCACGTGTGCGGGTCACCGCGTCGGCGGAGCCGACCGAGAAACGGGTGGTCAGGACGGAGGCGTCGTACAGCTCGGGGACGAAGCCCTCGTCGAGGTTGCGCAGGCCGTAGACCAGGTCGTCGTAGCGCGGCTCCGCGGCGACGATCTTGACATCCGGCTTCTGTTCGCGCAGGTAGCGGCCGACGCCCATGAGGGTGCCGGTCGTGCCGAGGCCCGCCACGAAGTGGGTGACGGACGGCAGGTCGGCGAGGATCTCGGGGCCGGTCGTCGCGTAGTGGGCGCCCGCGTTGTCCGGGTTGCCGTACTGGTAGAGCATCACCCAGGCCGGGTGTTGCGCGCTCAGTTCCTTGGCCATGCGGACGGCGGTGTTGGAGCCGCCCGCCGCGGGCGACGGGATGATCTCGGCGCCCCACATCGCGAGCAGGTCCCTGCGCTCCTGCGAGGTGTTCTCCGGCATGACGCACACCATGCGGTAGCCCTTGAGGCGGGCCGCCATGGCGAGCGAGATGCCGGTGTTGCCCGAGGTCGGCTCGAGGATGGTGCAGCCGGGGGTGAGCCGGCCGTCCTTCTCGGCCTGCTCGATCATGTGGAGCGCGGGGCGGTCCTTGACCGAGCCCGTCGGGTTGCGGTCCTCGAGCTTCGCCCAGATCCGTACGTCCTCGGACGGCGAGAGCCGCGGCAGCCGCACCAGGGGCGTGTTGCCGACCGCGGCGAGCGGGGAGTCGTACCGCATCCCGATCAGGCCATACCGCCGGCCACGGCCGGCAGGATCGTGACGTTGTCGCCGTCGGCGAGCTTGGTGGTGATGCCGTCGAGGAAGCGGACGTCCTCGTCGTTCAGGTAGACGTTCACGAAGCGGCGCAGCTGCCCACCGTCCACGATGCGGGCCTGGATGCCCGTGTGGCGGGTCTCGAGGTCGGCGAAGAGCTCGGCGAGCGTGTCCCCGCTGCCCTCGACGGACTTCTGGCCGTCGGTGTAGGTGCGGAGGATGGTCGGGATGCGGACCTCGATGGCCATGGCTGGACTCCAGTAACAGGGGAGGGTACGGAAGGGCTTTGGCGTGCGCTGAAACAGCGGTGCCCACGACACGTCGGACCGGCGGACGGAGTCCGTCGCAGCGGCCCGAAGCCTTGCGCGGGACGCGTCAGGAATCGGGACAGATGGCGCTGGCGAGGCGGCACAGGTCGACGTGAAGGCGCGCCACGAGCAGCATGCCCGGCGTCTTGTCGCTCACGTCGTGAAGAACCATGGGGTCATCGTATCGATTCCCGCCCGGGATCCCGGAGTGTGATCTCACCATGTGGTCGATATCCGTCCGAAGAGTGGGACGCATCCGGGATTGCGGGCATGACTACGGGGTGACCTCGACCTCTTCCTCGGTCACGACACCCTCGACGATCCGGAAGGAGCGGAACTGGAAGGGGCCCGCGTCGTCGGTGTCCGCGGTGGAGACGAGGACGTAGTGGGCGCCCGGCTCGTTCGCGTAGGTGATGTCGGTGCGGGAGGGGTGGGCCTCGGTCGCGGTGTGCGAGTGGTAGATGATCACGGGCTCCTCGTCCCGGTCGTCCATCTCGCGGTACAGCTTCAGCAGGTCACCCGAGTCGAACTCGTAGAACGTGGGCGAGCGGGCGGCGTTGAGCATCGGGATGAAGCGCTCGGGCCTGCCGGTGCCCACCGGTCCCGCGACGACGCCGCACGCCTCGTCGGGGTGGTCGGCGCGCGCGTGGGCCACGATCTGGTCGTAGAGGGCCTGGGTCAGGGTCAGCATGGGGCTCAGGATAAACAGACGGACCCTCCCGTACCGGAGTGCGGTACGGGAGGGCCCGGATGCTGAGACGCGGGGGGTCGCCCCGGAACTGCTTCGACTGCTTGGGCTGCTTGGACTACTTGGACTGCGTGGACTGCTCGGACTGCTCGGACTGCTTGCGCTTCGCGAACGCCGCGCTCTGCGGGTTGCGGCTGCGCAGGACGACGTACGAGATGCCGAGGATGACGGCCCACAGCGGCGCGCAGTAGAGCGAGACGCGGGCGTCCTTGTCGATGCCCATCAGCACGATCACCATGCCGATGAAGCCGAGCGCCAGGATGCTGGGGGTGATGCCGCCGGGGGCCTTGAAGGAGGACTGGGGCAGTTCGCCGCGGTCGGCCTTGATGCGGTAGCGGATCTGGCAGATCAGGATGACGATCCAGGCCCACATGCCGGAGATGGTGGCGAAGGAGACGACGTAGTTGAACGCCTCACCGGGCCACTGGTAGTTGATCCAGACGCCCACCAGCATCATCGCGGCGGAGACCGTCGTGCCGATGAGGGGCGTGCCGGACTTGGTGAGCTTGGTGAAGAACTTCGGGCCCTGGCCGTTGAGCGCGAGGTCGCGCAGCATGCGGCCGGTGGAGTACATGCCGGAGTTGCAGGACGACAGGGCCGCGGTCAGGACGACGAAGTTGACGATGGCGGCACCGACGCCGAGGCCCATCTTCTCGAAGGCGGCGACGAACGGGGAGACGCCCGGCTGGAAGTTCGTCCACGGCACGACCGAGAGGATCATGATCAGCGCGCCGACGTAGAAGACGGCGATGCGCCACGGCACGGTGTTGATGGCCTTGGGCAGGACGGTCTTCGGGTCCTTGGACTCGCCCGCGGTGACGCCGACGAGCTCGACGGCGAGGAAGGCGAACATGACCATCTGGAGGGTCATGAGGGTGGAGCCGATGCCGTTCGGGAAGAAGCCGCCGTCGGACCACAGGTGCGTGACGGAGGCGGTGTCGCCCGCGTCCGAGAAGCCGACCGTGAGGATGCCGGCGCAGATGAGGATCATGCCGACGATCGCGGTGACCTTCACCATCGAGAACCAGAACTCCAGCTCACCGAAGAGCTTCACGGAGATCAGGTTCACGGCGTAGAGGATGAGCGTGAAGACGAGGGCGGTGAGCCACTGCGGAACGCTGTCGTGGGTCCAGTACTTCATGTACTGGGCGGCCGCGGTGACCTCGGTGATGCCGGTGACGACCCAGAAGAGCCAGTACGTCCAGCCGGTCACGAAGCCCGCGAAGGGGCCGATGAACTCACGTGCGTACTCCGAGAAGGAGCCCGAGACGGGGCGGTACATGAGGAGCTCGCCGAGCGCCCGCATGATGAAGAAGATGACGAGGCCCGCGATGGCGTACGCGAGGATCAGGCTGGGGCCCGCCTTCGAGATGCCCTTGCCCGCACCGAGGAAGAGGCCGGTCCCGATGGCGCCGCCGATGGCGATCATCTGGATCTGCCGGGCACCGAGTCCGCGCTGGTAACCCTCGCCCTCACCGGACTCGCCGGGGGCCTGCACGGCCTCATTGCCGTCGTTTTTCTTGCCGACCTGCACTGAGGTCATGGTGTTGCGCCTTTCTCCATGCCGATCCGTGCCGCTGTGGCTCGGATCGACTGTGACGATCCTCGGGGTCTGGGCCCCTGGATGGATGGAGCTGTGCCTACCGGCGGTCTGCCGGTCGGGGCGCACCCGACGGGACAGGGGTGGCGTCCGTCGGGCGGTCGTGAAGATTTATCACGGTGGCAACACTGATCGAGAAAGGCACGTGTGGCACACGCCACTGGAAAAACCGGACAAAAAACCCCTCGTGCGGCATACAAGACCGCTCAAGTGACAGGATCGTTATCCGGAATTGAGCAACCGCTGAGCGAACGCGCTTACATACGGACGCTTGGAGTCCGCTCGATATGTCCCGGCAAGTCAGGGCATAAGGGTTTCGACCAGAGTCTCCTGGAGTCCGCCCAGCCACAGGTACGCCATCACCATCGGCTTGCGCGGGTCCTCGTCGGGGAGCCGGTAGAGGAGATCCGTGTCCTCCTCGTCGGTGATGTCGAGGCGGGTGCCGATCGCGAGGCGCAGATCGTTGAGCGCGCGCATCCAGCGCAGGGACTCCTCGGGCGAGAGCTTGAGGACCGCTCCCCCCTCACCGGCGGACGTCAGCGCGTCCAGCGAGCGGATCACCGCGAGCGCGTCCTCGCGCTTGCCGGCCCGCAGGTCGTTCTCGGTGAAGCGCCTGAACTCGGCGGAGTGCGCGCGCTGTTCGTCCTCCTTGCCCGCCGTCGCCTCCTCGCCGCCCGGCCCGCCGTAGGCGTCGGGGAAGAGGCGCTGGAGCACCGGGTCGGACGGCGGCTCGCTCGGGCCCTCCGCGAAGAGCTCGGCGAGCGGGTCGTCGGACGCGTCTCCGCCGGGCCCGGGGCCGATCAGCTCCAGGAGCTGGACCGCGAGGGAGCGGATGATCGAGATCTCGACCTCGTCGAGCGCGACGGCAGCACCGCCGCCGGGAATCGGTTCGAAGTGTCCTGGCATCAGGTGCGTCGCTACTCCGTCGCTGCTTGCGTGCGCTACTTGCGGTCCTGCTGAAGGGTGGCCCACAGACCGTAGCCGTGCATGGCCTGCACGTCGCGTTCCATCTCCTCACGGGACCCGGTGGAGACGACCGCACGGCCCTTCTGGTGCACGTCGAGCATCAGCTTGGTGGCCTTGTCCTTCGAGTACCCGAAGTACGCCTGGAAGACATACGTCACGTAACTCATGAGGTTGACCGGGTCGTTGTGTACGAGCGTGATCCAGGGAACGTCCGGCTCGGGCACGGCGAAGGTCTCCTCCGCCGACTCGGTGCGTTCGATCTCTAGGGGTGCAGGAGCCGTCACACAGCCCATGCTGCCACTAGGGGGCGGCGACCGCACAAATGGGCCACGGAAATCGTCACACTGACGCTAATTGGGGGTAGCATCCCGGATATGAACACAGCGGACCTTGGCCTGCCGGTGGATGTTCCGTCGACAGCGCTCTTCACCGATCACTACGAGCTCACGATGCTCCAGGCCGCGCTCAAGGCGGGCACGGCCGACCGGCGCTCGGTCTTCGAGGTCTTCACGCGCAGGCTGCCCGAGGGCCGCCGCTACGGCGTCGTGGCAGGCACCGGCCGGGTGCTGGACGCCGTCGAGAACTTCCGGTTCGACGCCGGCGAACTGGGCTTCCTGCGCGAGCGCGGCATCATCGACGAACGGACCCTCGAATGGCTGGCCACCTACCGCTTCAGCGGTGACATCTGGGGCTACCCCGAGGGCGAGGTGTACTTCCCCGGCTCCCCCATCCTGCGGGTCGAGGGCTCCTTCGCGGAGTGCGTCCTCCTGGAGACGGTGATCCTCTCCATCCTCAACCACGACTCGGCGATCGCCGCCGCCGCCTCCCGCATGGCCTCCGCCGCGGGCGACCGGCCGCTGATCGAGATGGGCGCGCGCCGCACGCACGAGCTGGCCGCCGTCGCCGCGTCCCGTGCCGCGTACGTGGGCGGCTTCGCCACCACGTCGGACCTCGCGGCCGGGTTCCGGTACGGGATCCCGACCGTCGGCACGTCCGCGCACGCCTTCACGCTGCTGCACGACACCGAGCGCGACGCGTTCCGCGCGCAGGTCGACTCCCTCGGCGAGGGCACGACCCTGCTCGTGGACACGTACGACGTCAGGGAGGCCGTGCGCCTCGCCGTGGAGATCGCCGGGCCCGGGCTCGGCGCCGTGCGCATCGACTCCGGAGACCTGCTGCTCGTCGCGCACCGTGTGCGCGGACAGCTCGACGAGCTCGGCGCCACCGAGACGAAGATCGTCGTCACCTCCGACCTCGACGAGTACGCCATCGCGTCGCTCGCGGCCGCGCCCGTGGACGCGTACGGAGTGGGAACGCAGCTGGTCACCGGCTCGGGGCACCCGACGTGCTCAATGGTCTACAAGCTCGTCGCGCGCGCCGAGTCCACCGATCCGAAGGCGCCGCTGCTGCCCGTGGCGAAGAAGTCCATGGGCGCGAAGACGTCCGTGGGCGGCCGCAAGTGGGCCGCGCGGCGACCCGACGAAGAGGGGGTCGCCGAGGCCGAGGTGCTCGGCACGGGTCCCGTCCCGGCCGACCTCGTCGACCGACAGCTCCTGGTCGAACTGGTCAAGGGCGGCACGGTCGTCTCGCGCGAGCCGCTGGACGCGGTGCGCGAGCGGCACATCGAGGCGCTCGACGGGCTGCCGCTCTCGGCCAAGCAGCTGTCACGCGGGGAAGCGGTGATCCCTACGGAGTATCTGGTGCACACGCCCGTTTAACGGTCGAATGCCCTCTCCCGCAACGCACCTCAAGTCTCTACGCTCGAAGTCTCCCAGCAGAAGGACACCTCCTATGCGCCGCGCCTTGATCGTCGTAGATGTGCAGAACGACTTCTGTGCGGGCGGCAGCCTCGCGGTGGCGGGCGGGGCCGATGTGGCCGCGGCCGTCACCGAGCTGATCGGGCAGGCGCCCGCGGGGTACCGGCACGTCGTGGCCACCCGCGATCACCACATCGCGCCCGGTGACCACTTCTCCGCGTCCCCGGACTACGTCGACTCCTGGCCCGCGCACTGCGTGGCGGGCACGGAGGGCGTCGGGTTCCACCCGAACTTCGCGCCCGTCGTCGCGTCCGGCGCGATCGACGCCGTCTTCGACAAGGGGGAGTACGCGGCCGCGTACAGCGGGTTCGAGGGGCTCGACGAGAACGGGGTGTCCTTGGCGGACTGGCTCCGCGCGCGGGGGATCACCGAGGTGGATGTGGTCGGGCTCGCCACGGATCACTGCGTGCGCGCCACCGCGCTGGATGCGGTGCGGGAGGGGTTCCGTGCCCAGGTGCTGCTCGATCTGACGGCCGGGGTGACCGCGGGGACCACTGCGGCGGCGCTCGAGGAGATGCGGGCGGCCGGGGTCGAGCTGAGCGGTAAGCCCGTCGTCTGAGCTTTCTCCCCCAGCCCGCCCCTTCCCGGCCGTATCGATGCGCGGCTCCGCCGCGTGGCCTGGGGCTCCGCCCCTCAAACGCCGGAGGGGCTGGAATGGCCGGAGTAGCCCGCCGGACTGGAGACCGAGCCGGAGAAGCCCCTGGAGGCCCAGCCGGAGGGGCTGGAACCGGCGGGCCGGCTGGAGTGGCCGGCCCGGTCGGGGTGTCTCGGTCTCATGAGCGCTCTGATCGGGTGCCACAGTTCGCCCGCCGTGCAGCGGGGGGCGGCTCGCCAGAGCAGGCCGTCCGGGTGGTGCAGGACCGCTGTGATCTCGTCGGGCGTGGGAGGCTCCGCGTTGCCCCTCAGGTAGATCGCCCGCAGGCCCAGGTTGCGCAGCCGGGTCAGGGCGCGGGCGCGGTTCGCCGCGTGCACCAGGACCCGTACCGCACCGTCGTCCGGCGACGGGCTGGGCACGGTCAGCGCCACCACCACGCTGCCGTTCGGCAGCTTGCAGAACCCTCCTGCGGACATGACTGTCACACCCCCGTGAGACGTAGTGTCAATAAGGAACTCACAGGACGCACCTAAACACGATCGGCCGCCGCCCGCTAGAGGGCGACGGCCGATCACGCTCTGACCTGCGGCGATGTGGATTACTTCGCCGAGGGGCCCACCTTCACCGTGATCGACGAGCCGTCGAGCGGCTGCCCGACGATCGAGATCCGGGTGTTGGTGTCAGTTGTCTGGACACTGCCGGTCCCGTTCTCCTTGTACCAGTACGTGCCCTTGTGGTCGTCGAAGACCGGAACGCCCAGCTGTGCCGGAATCTTGGTCTCGACGCCGAGCTTGTGCAGCGAGAAGCCCTGGTTCGGGAACCAGCTGAACGCGGCGTCGTACGGCTGGATCTTGTTGGTGATGTATTTGCCGTCGGCCCACTTGAGCGGCTTGGCGTGGGCGTCGACCGGCAGGATCAGGCCCTTGCCGGGGTGCTGGCCGACGTTGTTGTTGCGCTGCGAGGTGTCCCACTGCCAGATCATCAGGCCGGGACGGTACGAGTAGTGCTCGACCCAGTCGTTCTTCGCACCGCCGTCGCGCCAACCGAAGTTGTACGGACCGACCTTGAGGGTCTTGTCGTAGGAGACGTACTGGCGGTTCTCCGCGAGGTAGAACTGCGGGAAGTCGCCCGTCACGGAAGCGCCGACGCGCGAGAAGCCGCGCGCGGTCCAGCCGTTGTCGTCGCCCTCGGCGTTGTCGGTGAACAGCGCCTGACCGTCCGCCTTGACGGTGAGGTTGTCGGCGGTGAAGCCCATGCCGCCGGCGCCGCCGTCCGTCTTGTAGCGGAAGCGGACGCTGATCTTCTTGCCCGCGTAGGCGTCCAGCGGGAACACCAGGTGCTGGAACTTGCCGGAGACGCCGGTCAGGGCCGGCTTGTCGCCGCCGTCGCGCGGGATGGTGACGCCGTCGGCGGTGCCGTCGATCGTCTTCCAGCTGGCGCCGTCGTCCGTGGACACCTGCGTGTACAGGTAGTCGTAGTCCTTCTCGATGTCGTACCAGCCGTCGAGTTCGAGGGCCGCCTTCGACTTGCCGGTCAGATCGACCGGCCGCGTCAGGGTGTTGGAGAGGTCGTCACCGTAGTCCGACCACCACTGCTTCGCGCCCTCGGTGGGCTTCACGATCTCGGTGGTGACGTTCTTCTTCTCGGGCAGCTCGACCACGAGGGCCTGCTTGCGCTTGGTGTTGTACTCCGAAACACCCAGCGTGTGCGTCGACTTGGTCGCCGCCTTGGCCTTGTCGTAGTTGAGCCAGCCCAGCTGCAGCTTGTCCCAGGCGGTCATGTCGCCCGGCATGTCGCCGATGGAGTCCTTGCCGGTGCCGAGCCAGGAGCCGGCCGACATCAGGGACCAGAAGCCGACCGAGTTCTCGCCGCTGTACGTGGTGTCGTACAGGTCGGGCAGACCCAGGTCGTGGCCGTACTCGTGGGCGAAGACGCCGAGGCCGCCGTTCTCCGGCTGCATCGTGTAGTCGCCGACCCAGATGCCGGTGTCGCCGACCGGGGTGCCGCCCGCCTTGAAGCCGGTCGGGCCCGTGTCGCCGTCGTCGCGGCCGTAGGCGTAACCGCGGTGCGCCCACAGGGAGTCGCCGCCCTGCGCGCCGCCGCCGGCCGACCCGTCCTCGCCCGCGTGGACGATCTGGAAGTGGTCGATATAGCCGTCGGGCTCGTTGAAGTTGCCGTCGTTGTCGTGGTCGGTACGGTCCCACTGGTCGTACTGGGACAGGTCCGCCTTGATGTCGGCGTCGGACTTGCCGGCCGCCTTCTGCTGCTCGACCCACGCGGTCACGCCGTCGCGGACCAGGTCCTCGACGTTCGGGCAGTTGTCGGCGCCGCAGTAGTTGGAGCCGTAACGGGCCTCGTTGTAGGGGACCTTGACCCAGTCCGAGACCTCGCCGTCGACCGAGTAGCGGCCCGACGACGTCTTCTCGTAGTAGGTCTTCAGCGAGTCGACTCCCTTGCCCGTACCGAAGTACAGATCCTGGAAGTGCTTGCTGCTGTAGTCCTTCTGCCAGGCCGTGCTGTTGTTCTTGGCACGGTCCGGCTCGGCTATCCGGTTGTGCAGCGGGCCCGGCATACCGCCGTACTTGGGCTTCAGGTCAGGCGTGTCGTCGTCAGCGCGGTCGACCAGCGTCGTGTTGTCGACCTTGTCGCCGAACTCCGTCAGGATCGTGAAGATCTTGTCGGTCCGCTCCCGGCCCAGCTCGACGTACTTGTCCTTGCCGAGCTTCACGACCTGCGAGCCGTCGCGCTTGACGACCTTCGACTTCCCGGAGAGCACCTGCTCCAGCGCTGTCTTGCGCTGCTGCTCCATCTGCTGGCTGAAGGGGCCGCCGATGACGTGCCCCTTGCCCCCGTACGTCTTGCCGTGTGACGTGGAGCTTCCTACGGCCGGGGTGTCGGCCTGGGCGCCCGTCGCGAGGACCGATCCGGCAGCCGCGGTCGCGGCCAGCGTCACGAGCACGGCGGCGGATCTCAACGCCCGTCTCTTGGTGGTCACTTGATGGTTCCCCTCCTCCGTGGCGTTTCAGCCACGTATCACAAGTGACGCTATTTGACCGGAGGTGAAGGAGAAATAACAGACCTTGACTGGGACAATCGAAGTGCACTATGCAGTGGCGCGACACCGATATCCGGACGCGAACTTCCCCCCAACGGGCGCGCCGAACGTCCACTTCGTGGACTCGGTGACTCCGTGCGCCCCCCGTGCACCGGCACCGTGGGTTAGGTCACGCTTACCGCCCGTTCCTCTCGGGCATGCGTCGGATTAGAGTCATTTGACGGCGCGCTACGGCCAAGTCGACCCGGCTCCGCATCCCTTACATATGCAGTTGCCAATGGCTCCTGCTATACGCCAGTGAAGTAAGCATCCGCTGTCCCGAGGACGGATAACGCCATGCCGCGTCCGACTGCCGCACAGCTCGCCTACGGTTCCGCGACCGTGATCTTCTCGACACTCGCCATGCTGCTGTTGTCGCAGACGAGTTCGGGCCTCGGCGTCGCGGTCATCGCCCTGGCCGCACTCGGCCTCGGTCTCCTCGTGGCGCTGACGGTTCCCCTGCCGAAGTCCCGGCCCTCCGCCGCGCCGACGACTGCCCCTGCGGCGGAGGAGCGGGCGCCGGTGCAGCGAGCGATCGTGCCCTCGGCGGCCGGCCCGCAGGCCGCCCCCGAGTCCGTGTACGAGGTCGCGCCGTCCGGCACACGCGGACCGGCGGGCCCGTGACCCACGGACCCGCCGGAAGCACCGCCCCGCTCCTGCTCAGCCGGTGCTGACCACCACCGTCCTCGCGGCCTTGTCGTGCAGGCCCTGCTTGTAGGGCTTGTCGAAGAAGCTCCAGCCGCCGCAGATCGCGGTCCAGATGCAGGCGCAGCAGAACACCGCCGGCAGCCACAGGACCGCGGCGCGCACCAGGTTGGTCTGGACGCTGGGCGTGGCACCGTCGTTGAGGTTCGCCACACGCAGCTTGAGCAGCCGTTTGCCCAGAGTCTGGCCGGTCCGCGCGGTCAAGAAGGTGTCGTACCCGATGTAGAGGACCGCGGCCAGGACGGACTGGCCGAACTGCCTGCCGTACTGGATCTTGTCGGGGTTCGTCTGGTACTCGGCGACCCCGAACGCCCAGGACAACAGCCCCACGACGATGCTGACCAGGATGATGTCGATGATCCGCGCGAGCACGCGCTTGCCGCTGTCCGCCAACGGCGGCATCCCGGCCAGCGGGTCATCCCCATAGGGACCGCCGCCGTAGGGGTCACCCCCGTAGGGGCCACCTCCACCACCGCCGCCGGGCGGGGGCGGCGGGGTGCCGCCGGGCGGCGGCGGGGAGTCGTACGGGTTCCCCGAACCCGGGGGGTTCTGGGGGCCCTGAGGGTTCTGGGGGCCCTGAGGGTTCTGGGGGGTCCCGTACGGGTCCTGCGGGCCGTCGTACGGTGAGCCGCCGCCCTGGGACGGCGGCGGCTTTCTGAACGGGTCGTCTTCCGGGGGCTGGCCTGAGCCGGGGGGCGGCGGTTCGGTGCTCATGGCCCGAGTCGACCGCGAACCCCCGGATTCCGCATCCGGCGAGCCGCCGTCCGGAGTACGACGGCTCGCCGGTGCGGCGGCTGGGCGGAACGGCCGGGGTCAGCCCGCGACGAACGTACGGGCCGCCTTGTCGTGCCAGCACTGGCGCCACGGCCGGTCGAACAGGCACCACAGCACGCCGAGGACGCCGATGGCCAGCAGGCCGGTCACGCTGTACACCAGCCAGCGCCGCAGCGCCGCGCCGAACGTCGGCGCCTCGTGCTCCTCGATGTCCCGCACCTGGAGCCCGCACACCTTCTTGCCCAGGGTGCGGCCCCACTTGGCGGTCGGCAGGGCCTCGTAGAGGACGCCGGCGACGAGGAGGACGGCGAGGACGATGCCGAGGTAGGCGCCCGTCGTGCCGTCCAGCAGCCAGACCGTGGCCTCGCGGCCCGACGCCTTCGCCGCGTCGATCTTCCCGTCGATGTGGTCGATGGCCTTGGTGCCGAGCGGGACGGCCGCCACCGCGGTGACCGCGCCGAGCATCACCGAGTCGATGAGCCGCGCGGCAAGACGCTTGCCGAGCCCCGCGGGCCGCGCCGACGCCTGCGCCTGGGCTGCCGCCAGGAACGGGTCGTTGGCCACGGGCTTCCACGGCGTGACGGGGCCTTCCGGCTCCGCGGGTTCGCCTGCGGCGGGCTGAGCGAGCTGCGCGGACTGAGGCTGGGCGAGCTGGTGCACCTGCTGCGCCCAGGAGGGCGAACCGCCACCGGGGCCGGAGGTCATGGGGGTGCCGGAGGCGGCACCGGCAGCCTGCGGAGGGACCGCGCCGGGGCGGCCGGCCTGGGGCTGCTGCGCCGGGGTGGGGGCCTGGGGTGCGTGAGGCGCTTGCGGGTGGAGGGGGGCGGCTTGTGCGGCGTGCGCCTGGTGGGCCTGCACCTGCTGGGCCTGGGGCTGTTGAGCCGGCCCCTGCGGGGCGAAGCCCGCTTGAGGCTGAGGCTGCGGCTGGGAGCCGGACCGGGGCTGGGCTTCGGCCTGCTGGGGCGCGGACTGCTGGGCCGCCTGCGGGTGTTGGGCGATGGGCTGGTGGGGCTGAGCTTGCTGGGCCTGCGCTTGCTGACCCAGCTGACCCTGAACCTGCTGACCCTGAACCTGCCCCTGCTGACCCTGAACCGCAGGCCCCTGCTGCCCCTGAACCGCAGGCCCCTGCTGGCCCTGAACCGCAGGCCCCTGTTGGCCCTGTACCGCAGGCCCTTGCTGGCCCGGCACCTGCCGAGCGGACAGCGCTCGCATCGTCATCGTGCCCTCGGGGCGGTCCGTGGGCGGGGTGGGGCGGCGGAACGTGACGGTCCCGTCCGTGGGCGGCGTCACGGGCGCCGACGGTGCCGGGCGGTTCGCGACCGCACCGTCCGCGCGCTCCTCCTGCTGCTGCGGAGCAGGCACGCGTGGGTCGGTGCCCCAGGACACGCGGCGGTCCTGCTCGCCGCCGAAGCCGGTCTGGCGGGACGCGTCCGCCTGCCAGGCCGTGGCGGGTTCGGGTGCGGCCGGCTCGTCCGAGTACCGCTCCGGCTCCTCGTCGAGGAAGATCGGGCCGGTCTCCTCGACGGACGCGGGCGCGGGCGTGGGGGCGGGGGCCGGGGTCACCCCGGCGGGGGCTCCGAGGGGTTCGCCGTCGGACGGGGCCGGGCGGCTCGTGCCGGGTACCCACGCGACACCGTTCCAGTACCGGACATATCCGGGAATGGACGGGTCGGGGTAGTACCCGTCGCGGGGCCTGTCGTCGCCGGGTGCCGGAGTTGGGGCGCTCATGTCCGTCGTCCCGTATCTGCTCGGGGTTTTGTTGGGGGTCCACATCTATCAGACCACCGCCCGCCACCGGGCGGGTCCGCCCGTACGGACCACTTTCCGGGGACGCCGAAAAACTTTCCGGAACTCGCGTAATGCTCCGCGCCCTTCGCCCTCTCTCCTTGCACGGGCCCGCTCTCGCGGGCCCCGCACGACCCGTACGAGGAGAGGAAGCGCACGACATGCACACCGTGGTGGAACGCGAACTCGAGCTGAGGCTCGTCCTGTCGCCCGAACGCAGCATCCCTGTCCCTGCCCGGCTCACCTACCGCACCGACGATCCGTACGCCGTCCACATCGCCTTTCACATCGGCTCCGAGCACCCGGTCAACTGGACGTTCGCGCGCGAGCTGCTCGTGGAGGGGGTGTTCCGGCCGTGCGGGCACGGGGACGTGCGCGTGTGGCCGACGAAGGTCGACCGCCGCAGCGTCGTCCTCATGGCGCTGAGTTCACCGGACGGCGACGCGCTCCTGGAGGCGCCCACCGCCGCCGTGTCCGCCTGGCTGGAGCGGACACTGCGGGTGGTCCCTCCGGGCTCTGAGTCCGAGCGGCTCGGCATCGACGACGGCCTCGCCGAGCTGCTCGCTCCCACCCCGGGCCGCGTCGACGACCTGTGGCTGCGCGACCCGTGGCCCTCGGACGAGTCCCAGGACGGTGAGTGAGCGCGCGTCCCACGGGGGTGGATGCGGGCCGACCGACCAGGAGCGGCGGGCGTCAGAAGAGTTTGCCCGGGTTGAGCAGGCCGAGCGGGTCGAAGGCCGCCTTGACGGCGCGCTGCATCTCGATGCCGACCGGGCCGAGCTCGCGCGCCAGCCACTCCTTCTTGAGTACGCCGACGCCGTGTTCGCCGGTGATGGTCCCGCCGAGTTCGAGACCGAGCGCCATGATCTCGTCGAAGGACTCGCGGGCTCGCCGGCCCTCGTCGGCGTCCTGGGCGTCGAAGCAGACGGTGGGGTGCGTGTTGCCGTCCCCCGCGTGGCAGCAGACGCCGATCGTGAGGCCGTACTTCTCGGCGATACGGTCGACGCCGGTGAGCATCTCGGCGAGCCTCGAGCGCGGCACGCACACGTCGTCGATCATCGTCGTGCCCTTGACCGCTTCGAGCGCGGTGAGCGAGAGGCGCCGGGCCTGGAGCAGGAGTTCGGACTCGGCGGCGTCCTCGGCGGGGACGACCTGGGTCGCGCCCGCGGCCTCGCACAGGGCGCCGACGGCGGCGAGGTCGGCGGCCGGATCGAGGGTGTCGAAGGCCGCGAGGAGCAGCGCCTCGGTGGTCTCGGGGAGCCCCATGTTCGCCATCGCGTTGACGGCCTTCACGGTCGTACGGTCCATGAGTTCGAGCAGCGACGGGACGTGACCGCCCTCCATGATCTTGCAGACCGCGTCGCAGGCGGCGTCCGTGGAGGCGAATTCGGCGGCCAGGACCAGCTGCTGCGGCGGCTCGGGCTTGAGCGCGAGTGTGGCCCGTACGACGATGCCGAGGCTGCCCTCGGAGCCGACGAACAGGCGCGTGAGGTCGTAGCCCGCGACGCCCTTGGCCGTGCGGCGACCCGTGGACAGGAGCCGGCCGTCGGCGAGGACGACGTCGAGCCCGAGGACGTACTCCGCCGTCACCCCGTACTTCACGCAGCACAGGCCGCCCGATGCCGTGCCGATGTTCCCGCCGATGGTGCACATTTCCCAACTGGACGGGTCCGGCGGGTAGTAGAGGCCCTTCTCGTTGACGGCGCGGGAGAGCGTGGCGTTGATGACGCCCGGCTCGACGACCGCGATCCTGTCGACGGTGTTGATCTCCAGGATGCGGTCCATCTTGACCAGGGACAGCACGATGCAGCCCTCGGACGCGTTCGCCGCGCCCGAGAGGCCCGTGCGGGCACCCTGCGGGACGACGGGGACGCGTAGCTCCGTGGCCGTGCGCATCACGTGCTGGACCTGTTCGACGGTGCGGGGCAGCACCACGACGGCCGGCGCTCCCGCGTCGCAGAAGCTGGCCATGTCATGGGCGTACGAGGCCGTGACGTCGGGGTCGGTGAGGACCGCCCCGGCCGGCAGGCCTTCCTGAAGTCGTTCGACGAGTGTGCGGCTCATGATCACAGCCTCGCACTCGGGGCCATCGGTGTGAACCCGTCTGCGGCGGCCTTCACCTGCCGGGATGTTGCCGTGATGTGGTCTTCGTATTGACGCACAGTGTGCGTCATGAAGACCGAGGAGATCGAAGTGGAACAGCAGGCTCCGGCCACTGTTCCCGAGCCGGGGCGCCGGCTGTCCCCGCTGGCGAAGGGCGTGATGGTCAGCACCCTCGCGGGGCTCGTGGTGCTCGGCGGCGTCCTGCCGGTGCTGCCCTCCTCGTCGGAGCGCGCCGCGCCGCCCGCGCAGGGGTCCGCCGGCCGCGCGATGGTCGCGGCGGCCGCGGGGGCCGCCGCGTCACTGCCCGATCTGACCGCCCTCATCAGGGAGCGCGAGGCGCATCTGCGGGTCCATCCGCGTGACGACCGGTCGTGGGCGGTGCTCGGGGCCGCCTACGTGGAGCGCGGGCTGCGGACGGCGGACCCGACGTACTACCCGAAGGCGGAGCGCGCCCTGCGGGCCTCTCTCAAGACGCGGCCCGCCGGGAACGTGGACGCCCTGAACGGGCTCGCCGCGCTCGCCAACGCGCGGCACGACTACCGCACCGCGAAGAAATGGGGCGAGGCGTCGCTGAAGCTGGCGCCGAAGCGCTGGACGACGTATCCGCTGCTGATCGAGACGTACGGGCGGCTCGGGGACTACAAGGCCGTGGACAGGGCCCTGGACGCGCTGACAGAGCTGCGCACGGGGGCGGCCGTGATGGCGCGGGAGGGTCAGGTCTACCGCGACCGCGGCTGGCGCGAGGACGCGGCCGTGGCACTCACCGAAGCGGTGGAGCTCGCCTCGACGCCGTCCGAGCAGGCCGCGAGCCTGCACCGGTTGGGCGAGCTGGCGTGGGAGCGGGGCGAGCCCGCGAAGGCGCTGAACTACTTCACCCAGGCCCTCGCGGCCGACCCCGACCACTACGCGTCGCTCGCCGGGAAGGGCCGTGCCCTGACCTCGCTCGGCCGTACGCCGGAGGCGCTCCAGGCCTACCGGAGCGCGCTCACCGAGCAACCGCAGCCCGAATACGCCCTGGAACTGGGCGAGTTGTACGAGTCGATCGGGCTCGGCGGCGCGGCGAAGGTGCAGTACGAACTGCTGCGGAAGCGGGTCGATGCGGACGTGGCGAACGGGGTCGACGACACGCTCGTCCTCGGCCGGTTCGAGGCGGACCACGGCGACCCGCGGGCGGCCGTGACCCGGCTGCGGGCCGAATGGAAGCAGGCGCCGAGCGTGCAGACCGCGGACGCGCTGGGCTGGGCGCTGCACAAGGCGGGCGACGACAAGGAGGCGCTGAAGTACGCGAAGCGCGCGACGGACCCGGAGCACGGAGGCGGTCTGCGCAGCGCACTGGTCGCCTACCACCGGGGCGAAGTGGAACGGAGGTTGCGGCTGGACGGGCCCGCCCGCCGGCACATCGGCGAGGCCCTGCGCATCAACCCGGCGTTCTCGCCGCTCCTGTCCCCGCTCGCGAAGGAGGCGCTGGCCACGCTGGGCGAGCCGTCGGCCGGCAAGCTCGACAAGGTGCGGGGGACGGAGGCGAACTCGGCACCGGCGTCGGGGCCCCACACGGCGCCCCCGTACTCGGCCCCCGCGCGCCCCGAATCCCGGCGCCCGGCGAACGAAAGCCCCGCGGCCCACCCGACCCCACCCGTCGCGCCGCCCAAGTCCGCGGCCCCGCCGGCCGCGCCTCCGGCCCCGGCCAAGCCGTCGCCCCGGCAGGCCCCTCAGACGCCCAGGTCCCCCGTCGCGTAGCCCCCGGAACCCGGGACCCCGGCCCCCTAGAGCACACCCGTCCCGATGAGCCCGTTGCGCGTGATCAGGGATGCCAGTTCTTCCTCGCTCAGGCGGTCCGTTCCCGCGGGGCGCCTGGGCAGGACCATGTACCGCGTCTCCGCGCTGGAGTCCCAGACCGTGATGTCCACGGACTCCGGGAGCGTCACGCCGAACTCGGCGAGGACGCCGCGCGGGTCCCGCACGACGCGGGAGCGGTACGCCTCGCTCTTGTACCAGCCGGGCGAGGGCCCGAGCAGGCGCAGTGGATAGCAGGAGCACAGCGTGCAGACGATGACGTTGTGCGTGCCGGCGGTGTTCTCGACGACGCGCAGCCGCTGCTTCTGAACTCCCCCGGCGGCGAAGCCCAGTTCACCCACCGCCGAGGTGCCGTCGGCGAGGAGCCGCTCGCGGTAGGCCGGGTCGGTCCACGCGCGGGCCACGACCTTCGCGCCGTTCACGGGCGAGGCGCCCGCCAGGAACCCGTCGATGACCTCGTCGACGGTGTCACCCCCGACGATGCCCTGTTCCTCCAACAGGCTTTCCAGGCGCCGAACTTGACGGGAGATCACCGCGTCCTCATGCGTACCGGACATCACTCGGCCTCCCTCAGATAGCTCTCCGACAGGTCGAGTACGACGTGGTGGTCGCCCTCACCCCACAGCTCGCGTGCCGCGAACCGGACCGCGTAGATCATCTCGACGGGGGCGTCGTCCCGACCCTGCGCGCGCACGTCGGCGAGCGGTGCCCGCCCCTCCGGCTCGACCACGACGCCGCGCTTGCCGCGGGCGTACCGCGGCAGGCGCGTGTGGTGCGGCGGGTCGTGCGGGTACGTGCGGACGTGGGCGCCGGCCGCGAACCGGTCAGTCATCGCGCAGCGCCCCTTCCTCGATGACGCCCTTGCGTTCGAGGAGCGTGCGGATCGCGTGGAACCAGCGCTCGTAGTACGAGGCCGCGAGGTACTCGCCCGGCGGCATCGTCTCGATGGCGTCCCTGAACTCGTCGAGGTTGAAGACCCCTTTGACGAGGAGCGCGCGCTGGAGGGCGAAGACGCGCGCCTCCCAGTCCGCGTGAAAGGGCTCGGCGTCGTCGGTGGTGTCGATGGCGCCGAACCCTGTCATGCCGCCCACGTCGTTGATCCTGGCCATAAGACCAGCCTAGACGCGGTCCCTACAGATTGCCGCGCTTCTCCTGTTCGCGCTCGATCGCCTCGAAGAGCGCCTTGAAGTTGCCCTTTCCGAAGCCCATCGAGCCGTGCCGCTCGATCATCTCGAAGAAGACGGTCGGCCGGTCCTGGACCGGCTTGGTGAAGATCTGCAGCAGGTAGCCGTCCTCGTCCCGGTCGACGAGGATCTTCAGCTCGCGCAGCGTCTCTACGGGCACGCGCGTCTCGCCGGCCCACTCGCCGAGGGTGTCGTAGTACGAGTCGGGGGTGTCCAGGAACTGGACGCCCGCGGCCCGCATGGTCCGTACGGACGCGACGATGTCGTTCGTGGCGAGCGCGATGTGCTGGACGCCGGCGCCGCCGTAGAACTCCAGGTACTCGTCGATCTGGGACTTCTTCTTGGCGATGGCCGGCTCGTTGATCGGGAACTTGACCTTGAGCGTGCCGTCCGCGACGACCTTCGACATCAGCGCGCTGTACTCGGTCGCGATGTCGTCGCCCACGAACTCCTTCATGTTCGTGAAGCCCATGACCTTGTTGTAGAAGCCGACCCACTCGTTCATCTTGCCGAGCTCGACGTTGCCGACGCAGTGGTCGACGGCCTGGAAGGTGCGCTTGGCCGGCGGCTCGACGATCGGGTCGGCCGCGGCGAAGCCGGGCAGGTACGGGCCGTCGTACCCGGTGCGCTCGACGAGCGTGTGTCGGGTCTTGCCGTACGTGGCGATCGCGGCCCGCACGACGATGCCGAACTCGTCCTTGGACTCGTACGGCTCGGTGATGCCGCGGGCGCCGTGCTCGACGGCGTACGCGTACGCGGCGCGGGCGTCCGGGACCTCGATGGCGAGGTCGACGACGCCGTCGCCGTGCTCGGCCACATGGTCGGCGAGGAAGTGGCCCCAGTCGGTGGAGACCTTGATGACGGAGGTGAACACGAAGCGGGCGGAGCCGTTCGTGAGCACGTAGGAGGCCGTCTCGCGGCTGCCGTTCTCCGGGCCCGAGTAGGCCACGAGCTTCATGCCGAAGGCGGTCGAGTAGTAGTGGGCGGCCTGTTTGGCGTTGCCCACGGCGAAGACGACCGCGTCCATTCCCTTCACCGGGAAGGGGTCGGCCTCGCGCGCGGTGTCGGGAGTGGGCTGGGTGTGCGCAGAAGTAGCTGCCATGGCCCGAGACTCTCTCCGAACCACAAGGTGCGCAATAGTTTGTGATCCTGGTGGTCAATCTGCTCAGTGGATCGCCAATATGGGCGAGCGATCTGTACAGGATGACCACCACGGAGGCCCGTATGGCGATCGATCATCTGGACGGGCAGCTGATCCTGCTGCTCGCGCGCGAGCCCCGGATCGGGGTCCTTGAGGCGTCCCGGCGCCTGGGGGTCGCGCGCGGCACCGTGCAGGCGCGCCTCGACCGGCTTCAGTCGAACGGAGTCATCCGCGGCTTCGGGCCTCAGGTCGACCCGGCGGCCCTCGGCTATCCGGTCACGGCGTTCGCCACGCTCCAGATCCGGCAGGGCCAAGGCCCCGACGTCAGGGCTCACTTGACGACCGTCCCCGAGGTCCTCGAACTCCACACGACGACCGGCAGCGGCGACATGCTGTGCCGCCTCGTGGCCCGCTCGAACGCCGATCTCCAGCGGGTGATCGACCGGGTCGTGGGTTTTGATGGCATCGTCCGGGCTTCCACCGCGATCGTCATGGAGAACCCCGTTCCGCTGCGGATCATCCCGCTCGTGGAGCAGGCCTCGTCAGATTCCTGACGCGCCCGTCCTCGACGCTCGCGGAGTCCGCCCGGACGAGGTGAGTGCCGGCGCTGTGTCTTCCCGGGGACAACCCCGGACCACCGGCTGAAGCCGGCCGGACGTCAGCCCGGCGCGAGGAGGTGAGGCCCGTGAACTTCTGGGAGTACATCAGCACCCGCCATCAGCAGCTGCTGGCGGATGCCTATCAGCAGGCCAGCCTCGTCTTCCAATGCATGGTCGTCGCGACCCTCGCCGGCGTCCTCATCGGCGTCCTCACCTACCGCAGCGAGTGGGCGGGCAACTTCGCCACCTTGGCGACCTCGACCATCCTGACGATCCCCTCGCTCGCCATGATCGGTCTGCTGATCCCGATCGTCGGCCTCGGCGTCCCGCCGACCGTCATCTCGCTGACCCTGTACGGGCTGCTGCCGATCGTGCGGAACTCGATCGTGGGCCTGCGGGGCGTGGACCCCTCCCTCATCGACGCGGCGCAGGGCATCGGCATGTCCCGCATCGCCCGGCTCGCCAAGGTGGAGCTGCCGCTGGCCTGGCCGCCGATCCTCACCGGGATCCGGGTCTCCACCCAGATGCTGATGGGCATCGCCGCCATCGCCGCCTACGCGTCCGGCCCCGGCCTCGGTAACGAGATCTTCCGCGGCATCGCGTCCCTGGGCAGCAAGAACGCGCTCAACCAGGTCCTCGCGGGCACGATCGGCATCATCATCCTCGCGCTCCTCTTCGACGCCGCGTACGTCCTCATCGGCCGCATGACCATCCCGAGGGGGATCCGTGTCTGATTCCGTGCCCGCGACCCCCGCGTCCGCCGCCACGGCGACCGCCACCGCCGACGCCGGCGCGGGGCAGCCCGCCTCCACGATGGGGGCGACGATCGAGCTGGAGAACCTCACCAAGCGCTACCCGGGGTCCGCCGCCCCGGCCGTCGACAACGTCAGCCTGGAGATCAAGGCGGGCGAGACCGTCATCTTCGTAGGACCCTCGGGCGGCGGCAAGACCACCCTCCTCAAGATGATCAACCGGCTCATCGAGCCGACCAGCGGCCGTATCAAGATCGGTGGCGAGGACGTCACGGACATGGACCCGGTGAAGCTCCGCCGCAAGGTCGGCTACGCGATCCAGTCCTCGGGCCTCTTCCCGCACATGACGGTCGCCCAGAACATCGCCCTCGTGCCGAAGATGGTCGGCTGGCCCAAGTCGAAGATCAAGTCCCGCGTCGAGGAGATGCTGGACCTGGTCGGCCTCGATCCGGGCGAGTTCCGCGGCCGCTATCCACGCCAGCTCTCCGGAGGTCAGCAGCAACGCGTGGGTGTGGCACGGGCGTTGGCGGCCGACCCGCCCGTACTCCTGATGGACGAGCCGTTCGGCGCCGTCGACCCGATCACCCGCGACCACCTCCAGGACGAGCTGATCCGGCTCCAGCGCGAGCTGCACAAGACGATCGTGTTCGTCACCCACGACTTCGACGAGGCGATCAAGATCGGCGACCGCATCGTGGTCCTGCGCGAGCGCTCGCACATCGCCCAGTTCGACACCCCCGAGGCCATCCTCACCAACCCCGTCGACGACTTCGTGTCCGGCTTCGTCGGCGCGGGCGCCGCCCTCAAGCGCCTCAACCTCACCCGCGTACGGGACGTGGAGGTCACCGACTACCCGACGGTGCAGGTCGACGACCCCCTCCAGACCATCTTCGACAAGCTGCGCGACGCGGGCACCAACGAACTGCTCCTGCTCGACAAGAAGCGCCGCCCCTACAAGTGGCTGCGGCGCGGCGACCTGATGCGCGCCAAGGGGTCACTGGCCCGCGCGGGCACCCTCGTGCACGACACGGTGACCCGGGACGCCACCCTGCGCGACGCGCTCGAAGCGGTCCTGATCGACAACGCGGGACGCGTCGCGGTCACCGGGCGGCGCGGCGAGTACGAGGGCGTCGTCGACATGGAGACGCTGATGAACTCCGTGCACGAACTCCTGGACGCCGACCGGCTCGAGGCCGTGGAACACCAGCACGAGCTGGAGGAGCTGCGGGCCCAGCAGACCCACCAGGAGCAGGAAGGCGAGGGGGGACCGAAGGCGTGAACACCCCCAAGTCACCCGCGGACAAACGGCCCGAGGGCGAGCACGAGGTAAAGGGCGTCGCCTTCCGCGACGAAGGCGAGGCCGAGCAGGAGGCGCCGCCCCCGCCGCCGGCCCGCGAGAAGCGCCGGATCTCCTGGCAGAAGCTCACGTTCCTGCCGGCCGTGGTCGCGGCCGTGCTCCTCGCCACCTGGCTCTGGTTCCAGCAGGCCTCCCTGGACACGATCTCCGAGAACGCCATCGTGGGCGGTCAGGTGTGGAAGCTGCTCAAGCAGCACATCTACCTGACGGTGGTCTCCACGTTCTTCGTGCTGATCATCGCGATCCCCCTGGGCATCCTGCTGACCCGCAAGATGTTCCGCAAGGCGACCCCGGTCGCCCTCGCCTTCGCCAACATGGGCCAGGCCACCCCCGCGATCGGCCTGCTCGCCCTGCTGGTGATCTGGCTGGGCATCGGCCGTCGGTCGGCCCTGATCGGCATCATCATCTACGCGATCCTGCCCGTGCTCTCCAACACCATCGCGGGCCTGAAGGCGAACGACCCGACACTCCTCGAATCGGCGCGCGGCATCGGCATGTCACCGGTCGGCGTCCTCACCAAGGTCGAACTGCCGCTGGCCGTACCCCTGATCCTCGCGGGCGTGCGCACGGCACTCGTCCTGAACGTCGGCACGGCGACCCTCGCCACGTTCGGCGGCGGTGGCGGACTCGGCGTCCTCATCACCACCGGCATCACCACCCAGCGCATGCCCATCCTGGTGCTCGGCTCTGTCCTGACGGTCTCGCTGGCCCTGCTCGTGGACTGGCTGGCGTCACTGGTCGAACTCCTGTTGCGGCCCCGCGGGTTGGAGGTCCGGACATGAGGCGTACCTACCGCGCGGCGGCAGCAGCGGGCCTCACGGCGTCCTTGCTCGCAGGCTGCGGACTGACCAGCGGCAGCCCGATGGTCGACGACGTGAAGCCGGGCTCGGTCGGCCAGGGCGAACCGCTCAAGGGCGCCAACATCACCGTCACATCGAAGGAGTTCACCGAACAGCTGATCCTCGGCGCCATGATGGGCATCGCCTTCAAGGCGGCCGGCGCCGAGGTCCTCGACCGCACCGGCATCCAGGGCTCCATCGGCGCCCGCGAGGCCATCAAGAACGGTGACGCGGACGGGATGTACGAGTACACGGGCACGGCCTGGATCACTTACCTGGGCAACTCCCACCCCATCCCCGACCCACAGAAGCAGTGGCAGGCCGTCCACGACGCCGACCTCAAGAACGGCATCACCTGGCTGCCGCCGTCCGCGCTCAACAACACGTACGCGCTGGCCATGAACGAGGCCAACTTCAAGAAGTACGGCACGAAGACCCTCTCGGACGTGGCCGCGCTCGCCAAGAAGAACCCCAAGGCCGTAACGCTGTGCGTGGAGAGCGAGTTCGCCAACCGCGCGGACGGGCTGCCGGGCATGGAGAAGGCGTACGGCATGAACATCCCGACCGCGAACATCACGCAGATGGACACCGGGATCATCTACACGCAGGCCGCGAAGGGCACGTGCACGTTCGGCGAGGTCTTCACGACCGACGGCCGCATCAGGGCGATGAATCTCAGGGTGATGGCGGACGACAAGCACTTCTTCCCGAACTACAACGCGGCCCCGGCGATGAACACCAAGTCCCTGGAGAAGTATCCGGCGATGGCGAAGGTCATCGAGCCGATCACGAAGAAGCTCAACAACACGGTCGCGCAGGAGCTGAACGCGAAGGTCGACGTCGACGGCCAGGACCCGCACGACGTGGCGAAGGACTGGCTGGTGAAGGAGGGGTTCGTCACGGAGTGAGCCAGCCCTGGGTCTAACAGCCGGGGACCTTGCTCGCGTCGCCCTTGTCCAGGGCCGTCAGCGCGGAGACCGCGCCCCGCAGCGTCGTCACGGGGATCAGCCGCATGCCCTTGGGCAACTCGGCCTTGGCGTCGCCGCACTCCGCCCTCGGCACCAGGAACACCTTCGCTCCGTCCCGCCAGGCCGCCTGCGTCTTGAGCGAGACCCCGCCGACCGCGCCGACCTTCCCGCCGGGGGTGATGGTGCCCGTACCGGCGATGGAACGGCCGCCCGTGAGGTCGCCGCCGCTGCCGTTGCCGTCCAGCTTGTCGACGATGCCGAGGGAGAAGAAGAGCCCCGCGCTCGGCCCGCCGACGTCAGCGAGCTGCAGGTTCACGTGCACGTCCTTCGGGTCCTTGCCCAGATAGCCGAGCGCGGCCCCGGTCGCGGAGTCCTGCGACTTCTTCATCTCACCGAGGTTGTGCTGCTCGATCTCCTTGGTGGAGTCGCCCGCCGGGTATACGGAGTCGCGGGGCATGACCGCACGGTCCGTACGGAACCAGCTGTCGACGACATCGCCCAGACTCACCTCCGCGTCGGGCCCCGTAGCCACGATCGTCACCATGCGCAGCTTCCCCGAGGTGTCGCGGGTGGGCGCCCCGGAGATCTCGATGACGGGGTTCCCCTTCGAATCCCCGAGCACGTCGGTGGTCGGCCCGGGCTGCGCGATGGCGAACGGCAGCGGCGCAAACCCCGCCACGGCAAGCAGAGCCACCACAGGCAGAGCACAAACGGCAAGGGCCCTGGGCCGAGAAATCCGAGAGAGAAGCACGAGCCCAATCTAACGCGAGGAACAGGCGCGACCACTGTGGCGGGGGCACCCCACCGGTTACTCAAGGGGTGCGGGGAACTGCGCAACCAACCCACACGAACCCGCAGACGAAAACGGACCCCTCAAGGGGCGCGGGGAACTGCGCAGAACGCCCGCCACTGATACCCCGCACAAACACCAGCGCTGATGCCCCGCACAAATAACCGGTCAGGCAGCGCGCTAGCGCAACGCGTCGGCCACTTCCCGCGCCGCATCAAGAACCCGCGGCCCCACCCGCTCAGGCACAGAATCGGAAAGCATCACAACCCCCACACTCCCCTCGAGCCCGGTCACCCCCACCAACGGCGCCGCAGCGCCACAGGCACCGGCCTCGAGCTCCCCATGGGTCAGCGTGTAACCGGGCTCGGGCACAAGCCCCTGCCGCGCGGCGAGTATCGCCCGCCCCGCGGCCCCCCGGTCGAGCGGATGCCGGAACCCGGCCCGGTACGCGACGTGATAGTCCGTCCAGGTCGGCTCGACGACGGCCACGGCGAGCGCTTCCGAGCCGTCGACCAACGTCAGATGGGCGGTGGCCCCGATGTCCTCGGCAAGAGATCGCAGCGCCGGCAGCGCAGCCTCCCGTACCAGCGGATGCACCTGGCGGCCCAGGCGCAGCACGCCGAGCCCCACCCGCGCCCGGCCTCCGAGGTCGCGTCGGACCAGGGCGTGCTGTTCGAGCGTGGCGAGCAGGCGGTACACGACGGTGCGGTTCACGCCGAGCTTGTTGGACAGCTCGGTGACCGTCAGTCCGTGGTCGGTGTCGGCGAGCAGCTTGAGGACACGCAGTCCTCGGTCGAGCGTCTGGGAGGTCTCCGCGGTCACGACGCCCACTCCTTAGTGGTGAAGGCGGCGGCCCCCTCCGCGGCGGTTGCGACGCCGGTCCCGTGGGCGACGCGCGTCAGAGGCCGCCGGTCGGCAATCGACCCGGTTCGGATGGTCCCGGGCGGAGGCGCATGGCGCACCGGCTGCGCTCCGCGGCGGCTCTGCCACGGGGCGTGTGCGTTGCCGGGAATGTAGCGAGGTCGTCCCGCTCAGCGGAAGACTCCGTCCAGAATCCGGGCAGTAACTATCCTGACCTGTACCGATTGCCCCGTTACGGGGAGCGCGATCAACGGAGCGTGCACCACCTCTGCACGTAGCGCACACGATTCCCGGCGCGCCGGTCCGGCGCGGCGCGAGGGGATGTCACTTCATCCGGGTGGCCCACTCCTGGACCTTCGCGATGCGCTGCCGCAACTGCCCGGCCGTGGCCTCCGCGCTCGGCGGCCCCCCGCACACCCGACGCAGCTCGGTGTGGATGACGCCGTGCGGCTTGCCGCTCTGATGTACGTACGCCCCGACCATTGTGTTCAGCGACTTACGGAGTTCGAGGAGCTCCTTGTGCGAGACGACGGGCCGCCGCTCGGCCGGCATCTCAAGGAGATCCGCCTCGCTGTCGGGCTTCTTCTTGCTGTGCGCGATCTGCCGGGCCTGCCGCTTCTGGAGCAGCATCTGCACCTGGTCGGGTTCGAGGAGCCCGGGAATGCCGAGGTAGTCCTGCTCCTCCTCGCTCCCCGGGTGGGCCTGCATGCCGAACTCGGCGCCGTCGTAGAGGACCCGGTCGAACGTGGCCTCGGACTCGAGCGCCTCGAAGGAGAACTGCTCCTGCTCCCCCGTGTCCTCGTCCTCCTGCTTGTTCGCCTCGTCCATCTCCGCCTCGGACTCGGCGTAGGGGTCCTCCTCCCCGTCCTTCTTCGGCTTGTCGAGCACGTGGTCGCGCTCGACCTCCATCTCGTTGGCGAAGCCGAGGAGGTCGGGGACGGTGGGCAGGAAGACGGACGCGGTCTCGCCGCGCCGCCGTGAACGTACGAAACGGCCCACGGCCTGCGCGAAGAAGAGCGGGGTCGAGATCGTCGTCGCGTAGACGCCCACGGCGAGCCGGGGCACGTCGACGCCCTCGGACACCATGCGGACGGCGACCATCCAGCGGTCGTTGCTCGCCGAGAAGTCGTCGATCCGCTTCGACGCGCCGGTGTCGTCGGAGAGGACGGTGGTGGGCTTCGTGCCGGTGATCTCCCGGATCAGCTTGGCGTAGGCGCGGGCGGAGTCCTGGTCGGCGGCGATGACCAGACCGCCGGCGTCCGGGATGCCCTTGCGGACCTCGGTGAGCCGCTGGTCGGCGGCGCGCAGCACGCTCGGCATCCACTCGCCGCGCGCGTCGAGGGCCGTGCGCCAGGCCTGGCTGATGGCGTCCTTGGTCATGGGTTCGCCGAGCCGGGCGGCGATCTCGTCACCGGCCTTCGTGCGCCACCGCATGTTGCCGCTGTAGGAGAGGAAGATGACGGGCCGCACGACGCCGTCGCCGAGCGCGCTGCCGTAGCCGTACGTGTAGTCGGCGGAGGAGCGCCGGATGCCGTCCTTGCCCTCTTCGTACTGGACGAAGGGGATGGGGTTGGTGTCGGAGCGGAACGGCGTACCGGTGAGGGCGAGCCGGCGGGTGGCCGGCTCGAAGGCCTCCAGGCACGCCTCGCCCCACGACTTGCTGTCACCGGCGTGGTGGATCTCGTCGAGGATGACGAGGGTCTTGCGCTGCTCGCTGCGGTTGCGGTGCAGCATCGGCCGCACGCCCACACCCGCGTACGTGACGGCGACGCCCTGGTACTCCTTGTTGAGCGGCCCCGCGCTGTACTCCGGGTCCAGCTTGATCCCTATGCGCGCGGCGGCCTCGGCCCACTGCTTCTTCAGGTGCTCGGTCGGCGCGACCACGGTCACCTGCTGCACGACATGGTGGTGCAGCAGCCAGGACGCGAGGGTCAGCGCGAACGTCGTCTTGCCGGCGCCCGGGGTGGCGACGGCGAGAAAGTCGCGCGGCTGCTCCTGCAGGTACCTCTCCATGGCCCCTTGCTGCCAGGCACGCAGCTTGCCCGCGGTGCCCCAGGGGGCGCGGCCGGGGAAGGCGGGTGAGAGGTGGTGGGAGGAGGCGGAAGAGGCGGTGGCGGCGGTGGTAGTCACGGTCTCCGGTTTTGACGCAGGTACGGGCGCGGGCTGCGGAGTACTGACGCAGGCTTCTGACGCTGGGGGTACGCACTTTGACGCTGGAGGTACGTACGACAACCGGGCCACCCTACCGGTGGGGCGGTCGGGTCAGCGGGGGAACAGCACCGGGGCGCCGCGCGATGCGACCCGTTTCACAGTCCGTTTCACAGTCCGTCTCACGCAGCGCGTTCGGGTGCCGCACGGAGCGCGTCCGGGTTCCGTACGGGGCGCGTCCGGACGGGTGTCCGCCCGGCTTCAGGCGCCCGGTTTCAGGCCCCCGGCTTCAGTGGGCCGGAGGCCGGGGCGCCGACCTCACGCGCGTAGCCACCCAGGTCCCCACCAGGGCGACCGCCGCCATCGGCAGGAACACCGCGACGAAGGCGGCCGGATGGGATCCGCCGCCGCCCGAGGCCACCTCGTGGGCGGAGCCCACCGCACCGCCCCCGAGCGCGGCGAAGGCCGCCCCTCCGATGGCCAGCAGCACGACATTGGACAGTCCGTCCGAGATCTGGAGGGCGGCCGAGTTGGCCCCCGCCTCCTCGGGCGCCGACAGCTCCAGCAGCAGCACGCTCGTCGACGAGATGACCAGCCCCATCCCCAGGCACCCGAAGCCCCACGCCACGGCGACGATCCACACCGGTACGGCCTGGATCAGCACGCTCGGCGCCGTCGCGACGGCCGCCGTCACCAGCACCATCCCGCCCGCCATCAGCCGCTCCCGATACGGCTCGAAGCGCGGCCGCGACTGCAGGAACGACCCGAACGCCCAGGTGGCCCCGCCCACCGCGAGCGAGAGCCCGGCCATCATCGGCGAGAGCCCGCGCTGCGTGACCAGCATCAGCGGCACGAACGACTCGGCCGCGATGAAGGACCCGGCCGCGATACCCCGCAGCAACACCACCGACGGCAGCCCGCGCGCCGCCCGGTACGTCCCGCGGGGCAACAGCCCGAGCACGGCCGGCACGAGCAGGGCCACGCCCACCGCACCGGGCAGGAGCGAGATCCACCGCAGGTCCTGGGCGGCGTACTGGAGCAGTCCGGCCCCGAGCGAGATCCCTAGGGCGAGCCGGATGCGACGGCCGTCGGCGGCTCCGCGCGCCGCGCCCTCAGCGGGCCCCGACGCGCGCCGCCGGATCTGCGGCAGCGCGAGCGCCAGCGGGAACACGACGAGCACCGGGATCCCGATGAACACCCACCGCCACCCGAGATGCTCGGTCACGGCCCCCGACGCGAGCGGCCCGACCACGGACGGGACGACCCAGCTCGCCGCGAAAGCCGCCATGATCGCGGGCCGCAACCGCTCCGGGTAGGCGCGGCTGACGACGACGTACAACGCCACGATGACGAGCCCGCCCCCGAGCCCCTGCACGGCCCGCCCGGCGATGAACATCCACATCGACCCGGCGGTCCCGGCGAGCAGCAGCCCCACCGCGAACGCCGCGATCCCCGCGCCCAAGGGCCCGAGCGGACCGCGCCGGTCCGCCCACTGTCCCGAGAACACCATCCCGAACAGACTCGTCGTGAAGTATCCGGAGAACGCGAACGCGTACAGCGACACCCCGTCCAGCTCACGCGCGGCGACGGGCATCGCCGTCCCGACGGCGGTGGCCTCGAAGGCGATCAACAGGACGACGGAGACGATGCCGACGCTGAGGGCTCGATAGCCCCGCCCGAGCACTCCTTCACCGGTCCTGACGTCGGCAGCGCTATCGGCAGCGCTGTCAGCAGCGAGTTCGGCGGGGGTATCGGAGGCGATACCGCGGGCGACATCGGCGTCACCGGACGGTTCCAAGGCGGTCATGAGCTTCAGAGTAAGGGGCACGACACCACTTGACCCCTGTCGGTGGTCCCCGTTCCCCTGGTCCCTTGGTCGTACGACCATGAACGCCGTATGGCAGTCACATTGCGACCCACGCGCCCCTCTTGGCGCGGCGACCCAGGGGCCATACCGTCGAGACATCGAGTTCAACGGAACTTGTTCCGAACTCAGTTCGGCCGTGTGCCCGAGTGGTTTAGGGATTCGCCTGCAAAGCGAAGCACACCGGTTCGATTCCGGTCACGGCCTCGACCAGCACGCTCATGAAGGGGCGCCCCACTTCGGCGGGGCGCCCCTTCAGCGTTGAACCACAGCCTTAGGGGTGGCCCACGATTGGTGGGCCACCCCTAAGGCATTCCGGCGAGGCCCGGGCGACGGCCCGCCCGCCACACTGCGTCAGCCGATGCTCGGCACCCCATCGGGGAGGCGAGTCGCGCTGTCACAGCCCTCCACCCGCTGCCCCAGGGCTCGCGCGCTGTCCGCTGCCAGTGCCGCGACTCTCGCCATGGTGGGCCGATCCTTCAACTTCCCGCTCTCGCCGCCCAGACTGGCGGTTACCTGAAGCAGGCCGTCATGCCCGTTGACGCTGGGGCAGTCCACAAAGAGCTTGACGGCGCGGCCCTCCACATACCCCTTGGCCTTCCCGAGAGTGACGGGAAGATTCCCCGGCTTCTTGGCGTCCCGGTCAACATCTTCTTTCCTGTAACCGTCGGGCCAAAAGACCATGTAGTAGCCAATGTGAACCGACTTTCCGCCACCCGAGAGAACACATTTACCGGGCGCTGACAGCGCTCCGCGCAGCGAGAAGTCGAACGCGTACTCCTCGAAGGCTTTCCCTCGCTCCGGCAGCAGCGGCCGGAGCGAATCACCGGGCAGAGACCGCGAACACACGCGGTCGGGCACCGCAACGAGCGGGTCGTCGGACAGCCAGAACTTCCAGACGCCGAACCCAGCCAGGAGTGCCACGATCAACGCAACAGAAACAACAACACCCTTGCGCCAGCTTCTACGCCCCGGCTCTGAAGCAATGTCTTGCATGAGACCTTCCCTGCCGCCTACTGCTGGCCCTGACCGTAGCTGTCCTTCACCTTCTCGGACGCAGTGGTGGCCATGCTCTTTGCCTGAATATCGCTGACACCTGCCTCCGTGGCCGCCGTATATGTCGCGTCATAGACGGCGGATGCCGAGCCGGAACGCTGAGTCGCCAGGAATTTGTCCCGTTCCACCTGAGCCTCCCCACTCGAGTCGCGGGTGTAGTGCTCAACAACCGACTCGCGGATATCCCCGATCACCCACCCTGCGGCATCCCCGGCAACGGGGAACCGCGCGAGCCCGGTGTCGATGGCACGCCCAGCCCACTTGTCCGCGGTCACCACGCCCTTGTTGAACTCGGCGTCTTCGGCGATCTTTTGGTCGTACACCGCTTGCGTTCGAGAGTCGGCCATGATCCCAGCGATCTCTGCACCTGGAGACACCCGATTGTTCACCTCGAACATCAGTTGATCCCCCAACATATCTCGGTCATGGAAGGCGCCATTGATGAGTTCCGTGCTGACCGCCTGCTGGGAATTGATGATCGCACCGTACGCATCCGGGTCCTTGCCTACCTCCCCCAAGAAGCGCTTCAGGGTGCCGTCGTCTGCAAGGGCCTCGAGATTCGCATTGCTCCCATATGTCGCAATTTCACCTTCGCCGTTCAATCCATCCTGAACGTCGCGCATGTACTCCGCTGTGATGTTGCCGAAGCTGTCGCTCATGGGCGAATCATCGAGCTGTTCAGGGTTGGTCCCGAATTCCTGAACAATCCTGTTGACCAGTTCCGCGCTCTCCGCCGAGTGCTTGGGCGGCGTCGCATCAGATCCGTACGGCACCCCGATCGTCGCCGATTCCAGCGCATGCCCGAGCGCATCGTGCCCGATCGGCTTGCCGTCGTCGCCCAGCGGCCACTCGCGGGCGCCGTCGCCCTTGGCCACCAGGTAGTCCCAGTTGTCGAGCTTCTTCCCGTCAGCCGTCGTCGAGTCGTCGAAGAACTTCAGGGATGCCTCGGGGTTGTGGCCAAGCCCTTCCATGAAGCCGGCGACAGGGTCGTTCGGCTCGTCGGTCGGCGGGTAATTGAGGTTCGTGGAGTCCCGCCAGGCCACCTTGGGGTCGCCCGGGTACTCGCGCTCGTACTTGAGCATCGCGTTGCCGTAGTCGTGCATGAAGTCGCCGTCGAACTTCCCTTTGCCCATCAGGCTGCTCATGACCTGGAAGCCGTTCGGCCCCATGGGCAGGCCCTGGATCGGGAACGGCTTGTCACCGGCAGCGATGACCTCCCGCTTCCAGGTTTCCATGGCGGGACTGTCACTCTGGGTGGCGTTGGCGAGCGACATGCTGAGGTTGTCCTGCACGTCGGCGAGGATCTTCGCCCGGTCGCCGTCGACGGCCCCACCGGGCGGCGCGGCCAGGTCGCGCCAGAACTGCAACGTGCCATCCGCACCGAGCGTGGTCGCGAACGTCTCGGTGAACCCGGGATTGTCGCGCTGATTCTTGAGGGTTTCGTTGTAGCGCCGCAGATCCGCGTCGCTCCAATCCTTGACGTCCCCCTCCTTGATGCGCTTCGCCCAGTACTCGGCGTCCTCTTTGCCCTGCCGGGCGTCGGCTTCCTTGAGGCCCTGAGGGCCGTCGCCTGTGAAGTCGTACTTACTCTTGGCGAGTTTGCGCAGTGCGCGCGCCGCGATCCGATCGGTCTCGGATGCCTCCCACAGGATGCGAGTGATCCGGTGCTGCGCGACCTCGATCTCCTCGTCGGTGGCGTGGATGCCACCGACACCGGCCGCTCCGGAAGCCTCCTGCCGAACGACGCCACCCTTGGCGTCGACGTGGAGGTTCCGTTTGGCGAGGTCGCTCTCCGCCGTCCGCAGATCCGTCTTGTGCTGTTTGAACGCGGCGCCGGCGTCCTTCAGAATCCCGAGGACACTTGCCGCTTCCCCTGCCACGTCCTGGAACTCGACGGCCGTTTTGGTGACGAACTCCCGCGACACCGTCGCGTTGACACCCTTCCAATCCGCTTCGTTCGCCTTCGTCTCCAGGTCCTTGGCGCTCACTTCGCCGTGACCACCGGTGGAGAGAGTGTCCAGTCGTTTGGACATGGTCTCCCAGTCCGAAACCGCGGTGTCCAGCGTGCCGAGGCGCAGGTTGCTGAGTTCCTGCGCGGTCATCGTCTTCTCCGCCATGCCATGCCCCCGTGGACTCTCGCCGCGAAATGCCGCGCAGCGTCGGTCACTTTATGTAGTCGTTGATTCTCGACACCGTCATCAGGTGACCGGCCGCATCCTTCATTCCGGTCTGGATGTGGACCTCGTCCTTCGCGTGCTGGGCGCGCGTGAAGTCCAGGTGGTTCGAGATGTGGGCGCACGCCTCCTTCAATGTCTGCGTCTGCGTGTTCCACGCGTCGTGGAGCTCAAGCAGCGCCGAACCCATGTCGAGCCCGTCGTTGAAGAGGTCGACCGACGCCGTGAATGTGCTCGGTCTTGCGAAGTCACTGTCCACACGAAACTTCTCGCGCAGGTCGTACGCCATGTTTCCCAGCTTGCCCAACTGATCGTCATGGACGACAAGATCAGCGTCGGACGATCCGCCCCCACCGCCTTCGGCGGGAAGCTGGTTGAGCTGCATCTTCGCGGACTGCCGGTCCGCAGATTGAGCCTTGAGTTGTTCCCACTCGTCCCATGCCATGGGCTGAGCCCTTCCCCGTACGTTGGTCGATCCAAGGAACGCCTTCGCTTCATGCACGTTAGCAACCCGTATGGGGCTGAAGTGAACAGGATGAAGATGGGTGCAACTTGCTCACACGCGCGAGCCGGATTGCGGGCCACGCGAGCCGCGAAATGCCCTACTAAATGCGGGCTTTACGGCCATCGAATTCCGTTGCCGGCGTTGCATTTGCGCAGCTTCATCCACCGCCCGACTGGCAAGCCGTCCCTCGCAAGGTGACCGCGCCCACCATCGCCTCGCCGCCCCGTCAAGCCGCACGGACAGCGTCACCCGAGACGGACGGCCCTCCACCCCTCCCACTACTGGCCTGCGGCATTGATCACCCGCACGTGGGGTGACCAGTGCGTCCGGTCCTCGTTGCCCAGAATCCCGCCTCGACTCAAGGGAGTTGGGTTGCGCGGGGATGTGAGTACACACACGGGGAGGACATCAGCATCATGGTCATCGGACCTGCCCAGGGGCAGCAGAACCTCGCTTCGTCGCCCGCGCGGAAGCGCGCCGCGGCACGGGAGATCGAGAACCACATCGAGCCCGACACGCGCCGCTCGGGCGAGTGGGCGGACGAGGACACGGGCGCCGCCGTCCGGGCGTTCGACGCGAAGGACGGGCACGGCTGGGTCACGTCGTCATCCCTGAAGAAGGCGCACAAGGCCTGGGGGGATCAGGTGAAGTCCCTTATGAACAGGCTGAGTTCGGAGAAGGTCTCACTGCGCGCCACCACCGCGCTCCTCCAGGGCACGGACTTCGGCGTAGGGGCGCAGGTCCGGACGACGTCATCGCTCGACCGTTACTGACCGCCGTACGGCCCAACCCCGACCGACGCACGAGGACCGACCCATGCCCACGTACCACGAGATCATGACCACTGACCTCGCCACGCTCACCACCGCGGCCGATCGCTGGGACGGGATGGCGAAGGAATTCGGAAAGCGGGAGACGGACTACAAGCGGGACGTGCACGGCATCACGCCCGGCCCGCCGTCCCCCTCGACCTGGACCGGTCTGAGCGCCGACGCGGCCGGCAAGCGCTTCGACGTCACGCTCCACGAATTCCAGAGCGCCCAGACGGAAGCTACAGCGATCGCCTCGCTTCTCCGGGACGCTCACGCGCAGTTCACCACGTTGCGCGGCCATCTCAAATCCGAACGCCAGGAAGCCGTCGAGGCCGGCATAAAGGTCTCGGACCGGGGAGTGGTGGCGTACGACGAGGAGCGCGCGGCGGCGAGCGAGTCGGGCTCCGCGATGCACGACCCCGCAAGCCGGGCCGAAATTCACCGGGCGATCGAATCCTGGCAGGCGCGTATCGACAAGGCAGTGCGTGCGGTGGGGGACGCCGACACGGGCGTCGAGATCGCGCTCGGCGCCGCCGTCTTCGATTCCAACCTCACCGACGGTACGGGAAACGGCTTCAACGCCCGCGCCAAGGGCGACATCGAACAATACGAGGCGGACGTGGCAAAGGAATCCGCCCGCAAACTCGCCACCGGCGAACGGCTCACGCCTCACCAACTCGCCGAACTCCAACGCTCGTTCCGCGACAACAGCCGCGATCCGGGATTCAGCCGCACCGTCCTGGACAGCCTGGGCCCGAGCGGCACGATCCGCCTGACCAACAACCTCGGCGACCTCGCCCACGTGACCGACCCCCGGCACGCGGCCGACTACAGCTCCATCGAAACCGGCCTCGCCAACTCCCTCGCGACGGCCACCAGGAACCCCCACTCCAAGTGGTACAAGAACTGGCGGACGGAAATGCGGAAGGCGGGAGTCGCGCGCTACGAGACCGATTTCCAGGAAACCAGGCTGGACAAGGTCCACGGGTACCAGTCGCTGGTCACGCTCATGCAGCACGGTGACGGGTACGGAAGCGACTTCCTCGAGGACCTCGGCGACGACATGATCAAGGCGGAGAAGAAGAACCCGGAAATCTGGGACCTCAAGGGCGAATACAGCGGAAAACGGAACGGCTGGTTCGCCAACGACCCGGTCGACGGCGTGCTCGGAATCATGAGCCACGAGCCGGCCACGGCGGCGCATTACCTCAATGACGACGACCGCATGAAGTACCTGACGCACGACCGCGACTGGAAGAACACGCTGCACACGGACGAGGCGGCAAAGGCGACGGTCTACACCCCGTCGCTGGACAAGGACACCCACGCAGGCTTCGCGGCGGCACTCCAGGCGGGGGCAACGGGCCTGGACCCATCGGACCCGAACGCGAAGTACGTCGACCACTCCACCGACAACAACAAGGTATTCAAGTCCTCCCTGAAGTACCTGGCAGAGGAAGGCGACAAGTTCCCACCGTCACTCCGGGAGCCCATGGCAAAGATTCTGGTGAATCACGGGGATACGGTGCATGCGGCGGCCGGCGCAATCGACATGAATGAGGCACCGCTGGAGCAGGACCAGCTCTACGAGGTCGTGAAACAGGTATCCAAGGACCAGGATTCGTATGCGGCGCTCAACAGTGGGGTAAACCACTTCATGGTCGCGGACATTCACGACCCAAACCAGAAGCACCCAGAGGATTCGCTTACTCACGCCGGACGGACAGCGGGTTTTCTCGAGCAGGCGCGCGCCAACGCCGCGGGAGATCCCAAAGTGGCGGAATTCGAGCACAAGTGGGTCGTCGATCAAGCTATCGGCTACCTCCCCGTGGCCGGTGACGAGGTTCAATCAGGAGTGGATTACGTGACCGAGCGATGGCTCGCCGACGAGCAGAAGAAGCTCGATGACAAGGCAGCCGAAGAAAACGTCGCCGACTACACCAAGCGGAACAGGCAACTCATGGCCCTCGCAAATGAGTGGCAAAAGGTCCACGGGCCCCACGGTGGATCCGCCATCGCGGCACAGGAGGCTATCGATGAAGCCGCATATGCCGGCTTCGAACGGGGCCGGGGTGCTTCTGGGGAGAAGGAAAAATGATCAACCGAACGCCGATCGGACTGCTGACACTTGCTGTGCTCTCAGGTCTTGCACTGCCCGCTTGCAGCCCTCAGAATCCCGAAATCCCCGAATCCATCTGCGGCACGCGTGTGGACCAGAACCTCACCGAACCACTGCTGAGGGCTACCGGCAAAGTCAGCGAATGGCACACCGCAGGCTGGGGCGATAGAGAGACCAACTGGTGCATTGTTCGAGTCGGGAAAAAAGAATCTCTGCGCTTAAAATTTGCGTGGCACTCGGACACCGTGGACCCGATGAAGTCGGCCTCTCCCAACGAAAACGTCACGGGCCTGCAGGATCCGGTCCAGATGCAACTGGCGGACAACGCCGCACTCGGCGATGACGGCGCGATCGCAACCACTCGCTGCCAGACGAAGCCGAACAATCACTTCACGCTGGCCCTCAAACTGAACCACCGAGACGGTGTGCCACGCCTCAGAAGGGACATCGAGCAATTCATGCGCGCCTACATGCCCGCCACCATGAAAGCCGTGGGCTGCACTCACCCCTGACGAGCGAGCGCACGCGACGCGTCACCCCCCAGCCGTAAGAATCACGCCCCCACCCACCACAATCACCGCAAACGCAACAAACACCGCCACGAAGAGCATCAGCTTCCCGGCGGAGGGTCCTGGCTCGTAAGAGCGCGGCTCAGGGCCGTCCGCCGGTTCCTGGCGACCAGAAGTCTCACCTGTCGTCACCACTGCCGTCCTCTCCGAGCTCACCGCGACGTTCGCGTTCCCAACGTACGGCCCCGCCGGAACCCACACTCAGTCGCCCTGGCCAAATGCGGTAAAAAACGGACCACGTCGACAACGACCCTGGACCCGACGGGTCGTACAGGGCCCCGTGTCGGATACGGGGCCCCACCGACCGCTCCTGCCACCCCCGTGACGCGGCAGTGCCGCCTCACGATAGGCCTGGACCATTGCAACTCCACCAAGCGGCCGCCGGATGACCACGGGCCTTACGCAAACGGAATGAGAGCCGCCAAGTCACGGATGAGGGCCGCCCAGCTACGGGGGAAGCCGGACGGCCCTCGTACTCAACAGTAAGTACACAGGAGCGGACGCGGGCCCTCAGATGGCCGACGTTTGCTCGATCTGCACGCCCGGCGCGCGACCGTCACACACACGTCTGCGCTGGTCATCGCCATGAACGAGTCGTGCGAGCGGCGCCGCGAGGGCACGCTGATTCGGCCGGAGTCGATCGCTCCCTCGACACCGCATCTACTTACGCACAACGGAAGGATCTACTTGCGCACAACGGAAGGGGCGGCGCCGGAATCCTCCGGTGCCGCCCCTTCCGGCTGTCTGTCTACGTGTTCAGGAGCCCGACATGACGTCTCCGAACATGGGGTCGTCCCCCGATTTCCCGATGCCCACGGACGACGCACCGAAGCTCACCGAGCCGGTGGCCGTGACGCCTCCGGTGGAGCCGCGCAGGACCCATACGGCGCCGTCGTCGCTGTTCTCGCCGCCCGCGCCCACCGACAGATCGGCGCGGCCGTCCTTGTTGTGGTCGGCAAGGTGGATGGCGTCGCCGAACAAGTCCGAAGACTCGTTGGCGCCCGGTACACCCGAGGTGCCCTGGTTGAAGGACTGGGCGCCGGTCCCCGTCAGGCCAGAGGCACTACCGCGCAACACCCAGACGTTGCCTGTCTGGGCCGCGGAGCCGATGGTCTCGAAGTTCGCGCCGACGGCGAGATCCGGGTAGCCGTCACCGTTGACGTCGCCCGCGGCAAGTGCGCCACCGAAGGAGTCGTTCGACTCGTCCGTTCCCGGCACACCCGTCGTGTCCTGGCTGAGGACGGCGCTGCGGCTGGTGTCGACGCCCGCCGCACCGCCGTAGAACACGGTGACGTAGCCGCCCTTCGCCTTCTGGTCCAGGATGTCGACGAAGTCGGTGCCGACGACGAGGTCGTCGTGCCCGTCGCGGTCGAAGTCGGCCACGGTGAGCGCGCCCGCGTACCCCTCGCCCACCTCGGTCTGCAGCGTGGGTCCGGACGAGGCGCCCCGGTAGACGAAGTTGCCCGCGGCGGACCCCACCACCACGTCGTCCGTCCTGTCGTTGTCAAAGTCCCCGGCGGCCAGCTGGACGGCACCGTCGGGGTACGCGCCGGCCTCGATCTGCGCGTCGAAGCGCAGCTTCCCGGCCGCGCCGCCGGACTTGGTGAAGCCGCCCTTGAAGATCCACACGTCCTTGCCGGTGGAACCGACCGCCAGATCGGCCTTCCCGTCACCGGTGAAGTCGCCGACCGCGAGGGACTGGCCGAACCGGTCGTGGCCCGACGCGTTCGGGTCGCTGATCGTCGTGCCGCCCGACAGGCCGGACGAGCCGCCCCACAGGATCGTGACCGAACCGCCGTCGACGTCGCCGCTGACGTCCTCCCGCGGTGTGCCCACGACCAGATCGCCGTAGCCGTCGTTGTTGAGGTCGCCGTGCGCGAGTTCGGTGCCGAAGCGGTCCGAGGTCTCCGAGGCGCCCGGCACGCCGGAGGAACTCTGCGATGTGGTCTTGTGGCGCGCGGCGCTGATACCGCTCGACGAGCCGTAGTTGACGACCACGGCGCCCGCCTTCGCCTTCCCGCCCGCGACAGCACCCGGGGCGCCGGTCGCCAGATCGCGGTAGCCGTCACCGTTGAAGTCGTCGGCGAGGCCCGACGCGGCGGCACTCGCGCCGCCGGGCAGGGTGATGAGAAGGCCACCGGCCAGGGCAGCCGCGACGGCGGTGGCGCCCAGGACGACGGGACGCCGGGATCGCTTGTGCTGGGACCGGGACATGGGTTCCTCTCCTCCAGGCCATACGTGCGGCTCGGAGATGACCTCTGGTGAGCCTGAAGGGTTGTACGGGACAGGCGAGGTTTTGGTGCCAACGACGTGGCGCACGGGGACGATCGGGGCACTTCCGGGGCATGAAGTGAGCCGTGCGGCTCCGGTGTTGTCGTGACGCCATGCCTGGGCCGCACGGCCTTGTCCGAGCGCGTCTTCCCTGGCCTCGCCCCGAGGCGCCTTGGGAAACCAGCCGCAGGGCCGGCCGACTCCTGGTCGGCCGCGGAGGAGGGCCGGCTGCGTGAACGTCGAGGTCACGACCGTCGGCGCGCGCCAGGGGCCGACCCGGGACATGACCGCGTGGGGAGCCCGCGCGGCCGAAACATGATCACCCACCAGCCAGCCCGTCAGGCCGGCCCGCCCCGACCTCAATCGCGCACCACGCCGCCACCCGAGCGCCCGCCGGCCCCCTCCCCACAGAACACCCCGTCCAACGCCGCCCGATAAGCCGCCTCGGCGCTCGCAACAACGAGCCGCTCATCAATGTCCGCCCGCATGATGAGCAACCGGTAGTAGAAGGGCGCGCCCAGCGCCGCGATGACTTCGTACGCATCCGTGTCCGGAGGAACCTCCCCCCGATCGACGGCGCGACGCACCAACTGCGTCACGACCTCCGTGCGCGCGACGAAAGCGCCGCGGACAAGATCCGCGATGTGCGGGTCGTACGCGGCGGCCGCCACCATCGCCTCGACGAGGTTGCGACTGCGCGGCTGGGCGTGGAACCCGGCGATGGCCTCGGCCAGCTCGTACAGGTCCTGACGGAACTCACCGGAGTCCGGCGTGGCGATCGTCTTGCTGTGCTGGGCCATCAGATCGACGACGACGCCCTCGACGCTGCGCCAGCGGCGCCTGATCGTCGAGACATGCACACCCGAACGGGCCGCGAGCTTGTCAAGGGTGAGCCCGCTGAAACCGGTCTCTTCAAGCTCGTGCAGCGCGGCCGCGAGGACGGCCGCGCGGGTGCGGGCCGTCCGTCCGCCGGGGCGGGCGGAGCCGTGCTGTGGTCGCTCAGTCATCGACGCCAATGTAGACGCCGCGACACCAAGGCAAACGCCGAGCCGCCGGGCAGGCCGCAGCCGGACGCCAACCGGGCACGGATCCGGTGGGCACCAGATCTTCACGTGCGGTCAGGACGATTCCTGCCGGTTTCGCTTTGCGCGCCCGACCGGCTTGCGGATAGCGTGGCCACACCCTAATGCGTGGCAAGGAGCATTAGCGCGTCGCGCATGGGCGTACGGGGGACGTGAGCCCGGGTCGAACCGGCTCACACAACGGGGGATAACGGGGGATATCGTCACTGCTGCCGCGCCGGCCAACGTCGCGCGGCAGTGGTGGCGCCACGCCGCATCTGGACGCCCCACCCAACCGTGGCTGCCGATCCAGCGCCACGGAGGATGCCGACGGCGCCGGCGCAGCAGGCATTGACGGACGCCTGGGATAGCCGCACCCACCGTGCTCCCCGAACCGGCGCCCCTCGATGCGCTGTTGCGTCCTGCCCACCAGCATCAAAGGACCTGTGACCACCAGGCGGCACAAGCGCTTCAGACGGTGGCGGGAACTTGGGACGATCCGAACAAGGGCTCCCCGCGCCTCCGACTCTCACTTCTAGTGGAGTCTTATCCCCTTACTCCCTATGGGTAGTCGGGAAGTTTTTTGGGGAATGTCAAGGCCTTCTGGCACTTGCCAACCTTGTAGGCATGCTTTGTGAGCTGGTATGCGAAGTCTGTTAGGCCCTGCCGGAGCGCCGCCCCGTTGGCTCGGCTCTCCCCAACTACCCTTACCTCGGCTATCAAGGCATAGGACTGCCTCGCATTGGATGCCTTGACGCCGGATGGGACGCAAGGCACATACACAGACGCGATTCGGGTTTTCGAGAGCGCCCGCACTTCATTGGCAGCGACATGCAACGCCTTGCCTTCTTCTGAGCCACCGTAGCCCTGGTAGAAGTCGCTCCAGCTCTTCGCAGAGGCGTCCTGGACCTTAACCTCCCCGGAAACGACCTCGTCGCCAGTTGTGTCCACGCGGCAACCGAAGAGGAAGTTCTCGCCAGTTCCCGTCATGCCGCCATCTTCACTCGCCGAACGGGCGTCGGGCAGTACGTGGGCCGCAGTCTCCCGATCGACAGCTCCATCGCACACCTTTTCCGGAAGCCGGTCTAGCCCCTTGGTGAAAATTTGCTGGTACCCGAACAGGCCGCCAATTATCAGCCCACAGACAATCACCGCGCCGATCCCGAAATCTCTCAGACTCTTTCTCACGACGAATAAATTCCTGACCTTATTTATGCGGTAGGGCGCTTCTCTGAATCTTCCATGATCCTGTCGCTTTCGCTCCAGCCATGGTTGACCGCGTTCCGAACGAGATCGCTAGTGCTATCTTTCGGCAAGTCCACGTGGTGTCGCTTCAGCGCATCTTCAACCGACCATTGAGTCTGCTGATTAACGGAGTCCTGCGTCCTGTTGAGTTCCTGACCCGTTCGGTAAAGGGCTTCATCTGTGGCTGTATCCAATTCTCGACCGTCAAAGATGCGGTCGACAGCCATGCCGGAAACTCCGCCGAAGAAGCCACCCGCCACAGCTCCCGCCAGCGCGCCCGGAATGGTTTCAGGGACCAGCGCCACCGCCCCGACTCCAACGCCTGTCGACAGGACGGTCTTAAAGAACTCCCCCTGCCGCTTCGTGGCCTCGTTCTCAGCCTTCTCCACTTCTTGGGCACTGCCGATGTCCACATCCGCCACGGAATGACCGACGATTCCCTCGATGATTCCCGCATTCTGGCCGATATCAGTGATGACCTGATTTCGAGTCCCGTCAAACAACGACGGATCGGCCATGTGCGCGTCCAGAAGGCTTCCCGTGTAAATGGTCTCGCCGTATCGAATAGCGGCCCTACCATTAGCGTCGTGAGCCACCTCTGTCAGGAAACGCGTCACATCCGTCCGCTCCAAACCAGTGGGATCCGCACTCGTCGAGAGGAAGACGTTCTCAGCACTTGGGCCACCCAGCGCCCTGCTGATTTCTGGCATGTACGACGCCGCCATGTGTCCGAAACTCTCCCCGATTGCCTCGTCAACGAGGCTCCCACCCCCTGGATCGGAACCAATGAGGCCCCCAGCCCCGGGATCAGCAACCGCGTGCATGATGTTCCTCATGATTGCGACCTGCGTCTTACTGTGCGGAAGGGCAGCATGCGCCTCATCCCCTGCGGCAACTCCGGTCACTCCAGCCTCCAGGGCGTGCCCTAGCGACGCCCCTCGGTCTGTGTACTTGCTGGTGCCCAGCATGTGATTGAGATCCGACTTGGACTCGAACGCATTGACTGCCGCCTCGGGGTTATGAGAGAGGGCACCGAACAGGCCATTCAGGGGATCCCGGCCGTCCTCTTTACCGAAGACGAGATCCACGTTTTGGTTCCCGGTCGCCCAGAGGTCCTTGGTGTTCGACTGACCAGCCCCCATGTCGGCCTTGAATAGCTTGGCACGGTATTCATCCAGGAATTCAGTGTCGAACTGCCCTTGCTGCATCAAGCTACTCATCACTTGAGCACCCAGAGCCCCAACCGGACTCCTATTCGGATCCGTGGGGTCGACCAACAATCTAGTATTGCTCTCCTTGACGATGTTCTTCTTCCACTCCTGCATGCCAGCCGAGTCCGAGAAAGATGCAGTAGCCAGAGTCATGCTCATATTCTTCTGCAGACTCTTCATCTGGTCTAGATTTACACCTCTAGCTCCCGCGAATTTATCCGATACGTCGGTCCAGAACTGAAGCGTTCCCTTGGCCCCGAGACGAGTCGCGAAGCGTTCCGAGAACAGAGGATCGTCGTGGTACTTCTTCAAGTACCCGTTAAACTCGGCGACGTCGTCGAGCGACATGCCCTCCGGATGCTTTGCCATCTTGGCCATCTTCTCGGCGTCCTTGAGCGCCTGCGCGGCATGATCCCTGTCGGGATAACTGGCATCAGAGAAGCCGTATTTGACCGCATCTACGATTGCCTTGAGGACATCCTTCGCCGACTTGTCGGACTGGGTGGCATCGCCGAGGATGCCAGCGATCTCGTCCCTGAAGTCGTTCACGTCCTGATGGCTATGGTGAGGCACATCTGTGCCCATGGCAGCGCGGTCGGGGTGGATGTTCATCTCAACACGGAAGGTGCCGCTGCCTGTATCTATCACCGTGAGGTTCTTGTTCACTCCGCGATGAATAGCATCATTGAGCTGCTCAGAGTAGCGCTTCAATTCGTCGAGAGTATCCTTGAGAATCTTCGCGATAGTGTCTGCTTGCGTGTGGGCATCCGCGAACTCCGCTGCCGTCTTCGCAATGAACTCGCGAGTCACTCCAGCATTTACGCCGGCCCAACGAGCCTTGATGGCCTTCTTCTTGAGGTCCTGCTCGGCGTCCCCCTTGAGGTCCTTGAGCTTTTTGACCATCTCCTCCCAATCGGTGACGGCCTCGCCGAACTTAGAAAAGTTAGCGAATCGAAGAGCGTCAAGATCCATCAGTGCTTCGCCCTGTCGTCGAATCCCTTGCCCAACTGGGAGATACTGCTGATCGTGCCCCCGATGTACACCTCATCCTTGGCGTGCGCGCCCTTGGTGTAGTCGAGATGATTAGAGATGTGGGCGCAAGCATCGAGAAGAGATTGCACCTGGTCCACCCAGCGTTCGGCCACGTGATCGAGACCCTCGCCAACCTCGAAGCCTTCCGACTTCAGGCCTCCGGCGGCAGCCATAGATGCGGTGCGGGCGTGATCGCCGTAGTGATCGAGCCCTCCGTACAAGCGATACGCCGCGTCCCCGACTGCGGCCAGATCGGTCTGGTTCACGCGCAGGTCGCCCTGCTCGTTATCACCTCCACCGCCGCCCGGGGCCGCCAACTGATTCAACTGCATCCCCGTAGCGCGTTTCTCGGCCGCTTGGGCCTTCAGTTCTTCCCACTCTTTCCACGCCATGCGAGACCCCTCCCCCGTGAGTACCACATTGGTACAAGCGCATTTCCTATGAACCTGGCCATGCACTCTGCTTGTTTGCAAGAGCTATCAATATTTCAGCCTGGATGGAACCGAGTCGTTCGACATTCAAGCGCTATTCGGCATAGGACAGTTACTCCATCGCCTGCCTGCCAGACACTGTGTGGCTTACCTGGTCCTTGCGCTCGCTGTACGGCGATTGGGATCCGTAGTTCGGGGCCACATGCGGCTGATTCGTATGTCGCTGTCTCGTACCGCGGTGGGGACTGGGACAACAGCATCCGGCGCGAGCCCGAAAGGACCCTCGCCTCCGCCGTACGCACCCGGTGCGTACGGTCAGGTCGGCATATCCGTTACATGTCCGTCGTAGTCGGTGTATGGCCTCCCGACAGCCTGGACTGGTCGGGGAGCCATTACTCGGACCTAGTGGTGTCCGCGTGAGCCGCGCCAGCCGAGGCCCAACCAACAGCGAGCCCTCGAAACCCGAATTGGCTACGGCGTGGCATCTACGACGAGAGCTGGCGGTGGCCATGCACTACCTCTCGCTGTTCTATGGTCGGCGGCCGACCGCAATTCGAGGCGCTCCAAGGGGCTAGATGTCTCTCGCACCGCGGGACTTCAGCCGTGCGTGCCCGGACCCCGCCCATGCTGCCCGCCGTACGGCGAGTTCGGGTCGTGGCTCACGGGGTGCGTCTGCGGAGCTCCGAAGGGCTGGTACTGCTGCGGCTGGCCAGGTGCGGGGGCCGTCGGGTCAGCTTGGGGGTACGAGGGTGGCTGCTGCTGAGCAGCCCTGCGCTTGCGACTTCGAGTAACGCCGACGGCAAAGGCCGCGGCGATCACCACTGCGGCACCCACACCGATACCGATCCACAGGGGCGTGCTGCTGTCATCGCCCTTGGACGCGGCAGCCGGCGCCGTGTCCTCCCCGGCCTTGGAGCCCGAGCCCTTGGAGGGGGCGTTGGACGGCGACTTGGCCGCCACTGGGTAGTCCGGGAGCGGGTACTTGTTGGCCGGTCCCGGGTCGCCTGGGGTCTTCAGGGCGATGCGGGGGCGGACGATGCCGTAGCCGATGGCATCGTTGCGCTTAGCGCCATCCGTGGGGCCGCCGATCGTGTTGAGCATGACCCGGAGCACCTGGTTGTTCGTCCAGTCGGGGTGCTTGGCCCAAATAAGAGCCGCGCTGGCCGAGGCGATGGCGGTGGCGTCACTGGTTCCGTCCGTCTTGCACAGGCCGGTCTTCCCTCCACATGCATGGAGCATGTCTTCACCGGGCGCGGACATGTCGACCTGAGCTCCGTGTGTCGACCACGCCGCCCGGCGGAGATCCTTCCCGATGGCCCCGACGCCGACTACGCCCGGTGTGGCTGCGGGAAAGCTGAGGGAATTGCCTTTGTCACCGTCATTTCCAGTACCAGCAAAGATCAACACACCTTTCTTCAAGGCGAAGTCGACGGCCTTGGTGATCTTTGAGAAATCCCCCGGCTCCCCCGCAACCCCTTGAGAGATGTTGACGACCCGTGCTCCGTGATCCGCAGCGTAGCGAATCGCCGTCGCTACGGAGTCTTCGAATTTGGCCTCGGACTCCCACTTGTTCGCGGACTTCGTCACGTCGGGCAGTCGGATCGGCATGATCTTCGTGCCCGGAGCAAGGCCAAAGGAGCCTTGTCCGCCGCCGTACGCCCCGGTTCCAGCAATGAGACCTGCCATGCCTGTCCCGTGACCGTTCCGGTCGGTGGTCTCGTCGCCGGCTTCATCGGGAGCCAGGTCCTCACCCTGCACGATGCGGCCCTGCAAATCCGGGTTCGACGGATCAACACCCGTGTCGACGACAGCGACGGTAACGCCCTTGCCTGTGCTGGTCTTCCACATGCTCTCGGCCTGCATGGCGTCGAGGAACCACTGCTGGGATCGCGTCGAGTCAGCGTGTGCGGAAGTAGTTGCCGTGCCCACCAACAACAAACCGAGAGCGGACGCTGCCGCCGCACCGCGGCGTCGGTGACGAGTGCTGGTGGTGGGCATGCGCTACCTCTCGTTATTCCTGGTCACGTCGCCGACGACCGGCGGCACGTTGCGACCGGCATCAGGCTGCCACGTCGACTCGTCCTCCGTCAGATAATCAGGGCGAGCTTCGCTTTGGTCATCACGGCGTGAGCCGGGCCGGGCATTGTGAGGAGCGCCTCCAGTGCCCGTCGTGCGGCTGGTCTGGTTCGCGCCGTGGGCATCATCCGGGGAACCACCCGGCGCTCCGCCCTGGCCACGCACCAACCCCGTACCGCCCGAGCTGAACGAGCGCGCGCCGGACCGGCCCGATGGCGACTGCGGCCGCCCACCGACGATGCCGCCCTTCGCGCCAGTAGCCCCAGTGACAGCCCGGCCCGAACTTGCGCCTCGCGTACCCGCAGCCCCCGAGGCCGTGGGCTTGCCGGTCACGGGCCCTTGGCTCGCCGGGCCACGACCGCTACCGGTGGAAGACTCGCCGCCCACGACTGTGCCGCGCGGAATTCCCGTTGCAGGCCTGCCGGTTACGGGTTGCGGACGGCCACCCGCCACACCGTTGTTCGTCGGCAGCCGACCAGGAGCTCCGGGGGTTCCCGCACGTCCGGTGGGCGTGGCGCTCGGGCCCTGTGTCGTCGGACCACCACGCATCCCAGGGGTGGCCGGACGCCCCGTCGCCTGCGGCGTCGCAGTCCTTCCCGTTCCGCCCGCTGTGGCAGGCGGTGTAACGCCCCGCCCGTTGATACCTGGCGATCCGATCACACGTCCGCCGACCGGCGTTCCGAAGGCCGGGGAGCTGGGCCCGACGCTGGGGACCCCCGTGGGCGAAGGCGTTGGCGTGTGCCCCACCGTCTGCGCAGGGGTTGCCTGAGGCGCATCCGGAAGCGTTCCGACCGAATCGATACCCATCCGCGCAGGAGGTTCTACGAGCTCGTGCGTTACGGACGCGTGCCCGGGTACAGCGCTCACGCCCGTCGCTTCGACGCCTGCCGACCGCGAAGGGGCCGCGCTCGCCGCGGATCCGCTGTGGGCTGACGGGGCCGTTGTTGCGCCCCCCGACGAGGTGGTAGCGCCGCCCGTCCCGGGGCGAGCCACGTCAGTTGAGGAACGGTCGATATCAGGGTCTTGGATGGCGGTGGGCGGCGGTGGAAACTTAGGCCTATCCAGCGAGTCCATCTGCGAAGACGACAGCGAATAAGCCTGCCCCAACTTTGTCATCTCGGCCGCCGCCTCAAGGCGGACCTTCTCCCGGTCGGCCTTGAGAGCCGCGAGCTCGCTCGACGATTTCGACGCGACCGCCTGGGCATCCGGGTCGTTGTGCGCGGCGTGCGCCGCATCGAGGTTCGCCTTGGCGCTCGGCATGTCCCGGGGGATCGAGGCCTGGGCGGTACCGATCGCGGTGGCCGCCTGCCCCATCCACTTGGACGAGTCCTGGCTGAAGTCGCCCAGCCGGACTGTCGCGTTGGCCAGGTCGGCTGCCCATCCGCGGAAGGCATCCGCGCCCTCGCCCTTCCAACTGACCCACTGCGGACGGATCTTCAGGTCATCCGCAATCTTGTGAATCTCCTTGGCGGCAGCCGCGAGCCGGCCCGCCGCCGCCTGGACCCCGCCGCTGTTGGCCTGGTCGAGCCACTCCAGCATCTGCTCATGAGTGAGGCCCGAGAACTGGGTACCTCCGATGCCGCTGCTGCCGCCGTCAATCGGTGCTTCTGCCATCAGATCGCTCCGCCCGAGTCGCCACCCGAAGATCCGCCAGGGGCCGCGTCCGTGCCGCCCTTGCCGGATCCGCCAGTGGAACCGTCGTCACTCTTCTTGTGGGTCGGCGGCTCGTACTCCCCGCCGTAATGCCGCGTCGTCTCGGCACTGATCGCCTGCATCCGACGCCGGATATCGTCATCGATGTTCGCGTAGCCCTTGTGCGAGGCCAACACTGCGATGCCCATGCCCTCAATGGAGTCGGACAGAATTTTCGAGAGGTTCTCCAGCTCGTTCATCACCGTTGAGTACGACGAGTAGAGACCGGATGCTTCCTTGAACCCGACGTCGCCTCCGCCGAACTGGTGGCGGTTGAGCGGCTCTTGACCGATCTTCTGGGGACCGGCGTCGGAGCCCTTCAAATCCTTGATCAACTGATCAACCCGCTGCTGGAACTTGGTGAACGACTCCAGCTCGGTGACGACCTCGCCCACCGCCGCCTGCGCCGCGCCCACCGCGCCGAGAATGCCGAAGGATGCCCATGGCGATCCCCCGCCGCCGCCACCCGCGTCCTCTGCCATCGCGTCCTCCCCGTTCCCCCGTGCTCGCCGAAGGTCATCGGCCACCGTCGTCTACGAAGTCTCGACAACAACTCTAGCCATGCACACTGTCAGTTCACACGCGGCCCGGTGCAGAGACCATCCACAACGCGTCACACAACGACACGACGTGTCACAAGTTGCAACGGGCAGGCAGGATCACTCCGTTGACGCCATCGCCGGAGCGGACGCGTTCGTCACCACCGCCGCCTGCGGGCGGATCGGGAGGCGGTTGACGGGGCGGCCCGTGGCCGCGCGGACCGCTGAGGCCACCGCTGCCGGGGACGCAACCACCGGGGCCGCGCTCGCCGCCTTCGCTCCGAAGGGGGCCACCACGTCCCGTTCCTCGACCAGTTTGACGATGCGGATGTCGGGGGCGTCCAGGGACGTCGGGAGCGCGTAGCCCGTGAAGTCGGGGTGGCGGACCAGGCCCCTGGGGGTGCGGAGGTTCTCCGTGAGGGCGGCGCCCACGCCCTGCGTGACGCCCGCTTCGATACGGGCCGTCAGCTGGGCGGGGTTGAGGACCCGGCCCACGTCCTGGGCGACCGCCAGCTCCACGACCCGTACGGAGCCGAGTTCGATGTCCACGTCGACCACCGCGCGGATCGCGCAGAACGCGAGGCCCACGAAGGCGTCGCCCTGGCCGTCGGCGTCGAGGGGTTCGGTGGGGTGCGGGCGGCACTGGGCCGTGGCCCACAGTTCCTTGCCGTCCATCGCCTCGGTGACCGTCGTCGACAGGACTCCGTCGTACGACGTGATCTTGCCGTCGGCGATCTGGAGCAGCTCCGTGGACATGCCGAACTTGTGTGCCAAGGGCTGGAGGAGCTGGGTGCGGACCATTTTCGCGGCGCGTTCGACCGCTCCGCCGGACACCCACGTGTGGCGGCCGCGGCAGCCGGGGCCGGCCGGCGGCTGATCGGTGTCGACGGGGGCGACCTGGACCTCGTCGATCCCGAGGGTGTCCTGGACGATCTGGCGGGCGAGAGTGGTGAAGCCCTGGCCGGTTTCGACCGCCGCGCAGATGACCGTGGCCACGCCGTCGTGGACCTTCACCGTCGCCGTCGACACCTCGTCGGTGCCTTCCGCGCCGAGCATGTGCACCATGCCGATGCCGTAGCCCACGCCGCGGCGCACCGCGCCGGGTTCGCCCGCGCCTTCGGGGCCGCCGGGCAGCAGCCACTCGTCCTCGGGAGTGTCCCTGGGCAGCTCCGGGAGCGGGAAGTCCCGTACCGCGCCCAGCAGTTCGGCGACCGGTGCCGGGCACGTCACCGTCTGCCCGGTCGGGAGTACGTCGCCCGTCGCCATGGCGTTGCGCAGGCGCAGCTCCGCCGGGTCGATGCCGAGCTTCTTCGCCAGCTTGTCCATCTGCGCCTCGTAAGCGGCGCAGACCTGGAGGGCGCCTTCTCCGCGTACGTGCCCGGAGGGCGGGTTGTTCGTGCGGACCGCCCAGCCCTCGATGAAGGCGTGCGGGACGACGTACGGGCCGCAGGCGAAGGAGACCGCGGCGGCGAGCGCCTCCGAGGACGTGTCGGCGTACGCGCCCGCGTCGAGGAGGATCTGCGCCTCGACCTTGACCAGCTTGCCCTCGGCGTCCGCGTGGTGGCGGTAGCGCAGGAGGGTGGGGTGGCGGTGGGCGTGGCCGAGGAAGGACTCCTCGCGCGTAGCGGTGAGTTTGACCGGGCAGCCGGTGCTCAACGCGAGTAGCCCGAGCGGGAGTTGGAAGCTCTGGTCCTCGCGGTCGCCGGTCGCGCCGGGCACGCCCGTGACGACGACCTTCACACGCTCGGGTTCGAGGCCGTAGCGGGCGGCGGCGAGATCGCGGTCGCCGTGCGGGTCGGTGGAGGCGATGTAGAGCTCCACTCCCCCGTCGGGCCGCGGGACGGCGAGGCCGGCCTCGGCGCCGATGGGGGCCGGGTCCTGGCGCCCGATGCGGTACTGGCCCTCGACGACGATCTCGCCGACCGCGTCCTGGTCGCCGTGGCGCAGGGGGATGTGGCGGATCAGGTTGCCGTCGGGGTGCAGCGGCTCGGCGGCGAAGGACTGCTCGGGGTCGGTGACCGGTTCGAGCACCTCGTACTCGACGATGACGGCCGCGGCCGCCATGCGTGCGGTGTCCGGGTGGTCGGCCGCAACGGCCGCGATGGCCTCGCCGTGGTGGCGTACGACGTCGGAGGCGAACACCGGGCGGTCCGCGGCTCGGTGGCCGGGAAGGGGCGCACCGGGGACGTCCTCGTGCGTGATGACAGCCCGTACACCGGGCATCTCGCGCGCGTGGGTGGTGTCGATGGAGAGGATGCGCGCGTGCGGGTGCGGGGAGCGCAGGACGGCCGCCCACAGCAGGCCCTCGGCCCACAGGTCGGCCGCGTACGGGAAGGTGCCCTCCGTCTTGGCGCGCGCCTCGGCGGGCGGCAGGGAGGCCCCGAGGCCGTGCGGCAGCGGCTCGGCCACGGGGGCCGCGGGCGCGGTGGCTGTTGCTTCGTCACTCACGCCAGGCCTCCGTCCTGAATACCTTCGGTCGCGCTGGGTCCCGCCTGGTGCGGGATGCGGGCCTCGCCCCCGGCGTCACCCGCGGAGGCGGACGGGCCCGTCGAGTCCGTCGCGGTGGTCGCGCCCGCCGCCGTCGCCTCGCGTTCGGTGACGACCTGCTGTACGGCGTCCAGGATCCCGCGGTAGCCGGAGCAGCGGCACAGGTTGCCGCACAGCGCCTGGCGGGTCACCAGTTCGGTGGGGGCCGGGTTGCCCTCGAGGAGGTCGTGCACGGTCATCGCCATCCCGGGCACGCAGAAGCCGCACTGGACGGCGCAGCGGCCGGCGAGGGCACGCTGCACGTCGGAGGGCTGCCCGTCGACGGCCAGGCCCTCCACGGTGCGTACTTCGCTGCCGGCGGCGGTGGCGCCGGGCACGAGGCAGGAGGCGACGAGGCGGCCGTCGACCTGCACGTTGCACGCGCCGCACTCGCCTTGTGAGCAGCCGTCCTTGGCCCCGGCGAGGCCGAGGCGCTCGCGCAGGACGTAGAGCAGGGACTCGCCGATCCACGCGCCGGTGACGGGGCGGTCGGTGCCGTTGACCCGCAGGACGTAGGAGGCGAGGGGGTGGTCGTCGTGGAGGGGCGCGGCCACGGCGTCGGGGGCGGGCTCGTCCGGGGCGGCGTCCTCAGCAGCGGGGGCTTCGGTGACCTCGGGGGCCTCGTCGACCTCAGGAGCCGCAGAGACCTCCGTGACCTCCGTGACCTCCGTGACCTTCGAAGCCTCGGCAGTCGGCACCCGCACCGGCTCCTCCGCCGACTCGGCGGCGACGTCCGCGAAGGCATGCGCCTCGTCGTCCGCCGTCCCGACCGGCTCGGGTTCGCCGTGTACGGCGTGTATGTCGCTTACGTTCCCCTGCGCCAACTCCGGCTCGAACTCGGGCTCGAACTCGGGCTCCGGAACTCCCTGCGAAGACTCCCGTGCCCACTCCTCCGCAGCCCACGGCGCCACCGCGCCCCCCGGCAGCGTCGCCGGAGGTGTCCGGCCCCACTGCGCGGCGAGGGACGACGTGGTGAACTCGCCCGACTCGTCCGGAAGATCCCCTTCGGCGATGACCGGAATCGACCACTGCCCGGTCTGGCCCGCCTGCCCCGCCGGTTCGGCCACCGCATGGTCACGGGCGGGCGGCGCCTGGTGCTCGACGTCCGAGAAGTTCCACTGCCCGGTCACCCCGGCCCCGTGGCCGTACGAAGGCGTCGCCTCCGGAGCGGCCGGTTCGATGTGTTCGGCGTGTTCGGCCGGTTCGGGCCAGTGCACCTCGCCGGTCCCGGCACCCGTGGGCGCCGCCTGCGCGCCCGTCACGTCGGGCGGCAGCACCCACACACCGGTCGCCGCCGGGTCCGTGGCCGCGGGGCCGCCGGGCGCGATGGTGATCTGCGGCGGTACGTAGCCGTGTCCCGGCGCGGCCAGCGGCACGTCGGGCAGGCCGCCCTCGGGGAGCTGCACGAAGGCGGTGGCGTCCGCGTCGTAGTCGCCGTGGGGCAACGGCTCCCAGCCGCCGCCCTGGTGGCCACCGTGGCCACCGTGGTTGTGCTCGTCAGTCACGACAGCGCCCTCCCAAGTGCACGTCGGGCCAGCGCGGCGACCGTGCGCCGCAGGTGCAGTACGGCGGGCGGCAGCTGTTCCTGGGTGCCGTCCGGGGCCGGGGCGGCGTCGGGGATGCAGGCCGCGGCGACGTACTCGCCGAACGCGGTCAGCGCCTCGGGCACGAGCATCCGCTCGCCGTCCCAGTCGATGAGCGAGGCCACCCACTGCTCGGCCTCCAGGGGCCGCAGCGGCATGGGCGCGATGGCGCCGACCGCGCACCGCACGCCACGCCTCGCGGGGTCGAGGACGAGCGCGACGGACGCGAGGGCGCGCCCGGGGCCGGTGCGGCCGGTGGCCTTGAGGAAGGTCTGCGGGGCGTGCAACAGCGGCACGCGTACGAAGCCGATGAGCTCGCCGGGCCTGAGCATCTCCATGCCCGCGAGCAGATGGGAGACGGGCACCTCGCGCCGCGCGCCGTCGGGGCCCGCGATGATGAGGGTGGCTTCGAGTGCGGCCAGGACGGGCAGTGTGTCGCCGGTCGCGGCGGCGGAGGCGATGTTGCCGCCGAGGGTGCCCGCGTTACGGATCTGGGGCGGTCCCGCGGCGCGGGCCGCGGCCGCGAGTGCGGGGATCAGGGCGGCGAAGTCGGGGCGCCCTATGCGGGCGTGGGTGAGGCCGGCGCCGAGCAGAGCGTGACCGTCCTGGTACTGCCAGCCGCGGATCTCGCTGATGCGGCCGAGGCCGACGAGGGCGGCGGGGCGCAGCAGTCCGGCGTTGACCGAGGCCATCAGGTCGGTGCCGCCCGCGACCGGGACCGCGGCGGGCATGGCGGCGAGTGCTGCCACGGCCTCGTCCAGCGAGCCCGGGAGCGTCACGGCCTGCGTTGCGTGCGTGGTCAAACCGGCTGCCCCTTCCCGATGTCCGGCACTTCGCCCGGCGGCTTCGGCATGTGAGCCGTCGTTCGCGCCGTTACGCCTGTTCCGCCGTACGGTACGTGCTGACAGGCCGGACGTGGCAACTCTGGCACATCTTCCCGGGGGCCCGGCGAGGGGGTCCGCTAGGAGGCTTTCGCCCCGAGGACCAGGGAGATGGGTCGGTTTCCCCCCTGGTCGCCGGTCAGCGCGCATTGCCACTCTTCGGTGATTTTTGTAAGGCTTTTCGTGCGGTCCCACGGTCCCAGGGCCGAAGCCCCGGGGCACGCGTACGGCGGGCGTCTCACACGTTCGGGGGCGCCCCCTCGATCGGGCGTCCGAGCACACCCGGTCGCTGCTGCCACGGAAGGGGGCCCGTGGGCGGGCGGTAGCCGACGCCGAGGGCGTCAAGGCGGCCGTAGTGGGCGGTCATGCGGCGCCGGAAGTCCGCGTAGTCGCGCTCGGCGGGGGCGGGCAGGGCGCTCCAGGCGACCTCGGCGAAGGCGGCCAGGCGCGGGAACACCTGGTAGTCGACGCGGGCCTGGCTCTCCATCACCTCGGTCCACACGTTGGCCTGGGTGCCCAGGACATGCCGCGCCTCCTCCTCCGTGAGCTGCGGGGGGACGGGCTCGAAGCGGTAGACGTCCTCCAGCGTGCGGACGTATCCGATGGGCATCGGCTCGTCGTCGCCCGGCGCCTGACGGTGGTCCAGGTACACCTGCTGCTCGGGGCACATGACGACGTCGTGTCCGGCCCGGGCGGCGGTGATGCCGCCCTGGTAGCCGCGCCAGGACGACACGGCGGCGCCGGGCGCGAGGCCGCCCTCCAGGATCTCGTCCCAGCCGATGAGACGCCGTCCGCGCTCGGTGAGCCAGGTGTCGAAGTGCCGGATGAACCAGGACTGCAGCTCGTCCTCGTCCTTCAGGCCGAGTTCGTCGATCCGGGCCTGGGCGGCGGGCGACTGCTTCCACTGGTCCTTGGGGCACTCGTCGCCGCCGATGTGAATGAACGGCGAGACGTCGGCGGGGAAGAGGCCGAGGAGTTCCTCGAATACGCCCTCGTAGAAGCGCAGGGTCTCGTCGGTCGGCGCGAGTACGTTCGGGGTTACTCCCCAGTTGTCCCAGACGGTGAGGGAGGCGGTGTCGACGACGTCCGTGTTGCCGAGTTCCGGATAGGCCGCGATGGCCGCCTGGGAGTGGCCGGGGACATCGATCTCGGGGACGACGCGGATATGCCGTTCGGCGGCGTACGCGACGATCTCGCGGATGTCGTCCTGTGTGTAGAAGCCGCCGTGCGGACGGTCGTCCCACAGGGGCGACGCGCGGTGGCCGAATTTCGTGCGTGCTCGCCAGGCGCCCTGCTCCGTGAGCTTGGGGTGGCGCTTGATCTCGATGCGCCAGCCCTGGTCGTCGGTGAGATGGAAGTGGAAGACGTTCAGTTTGTGGGCAGCGAGCAGGTCGAGATAGCGCAGGACTCCGTCCTTGGGCATGAAGTGACGTGACACGTCGAGCATCAGGCCGCGCCAGGCGAAGCGGGGGGCGTCCTCGACAGTGCCGGTGGGGACGGTCCACCTGCGGCCCGGTTCGAGGGGCGCGCGCCGGAAAGCGTCGGGGCCGAGGAGCTGACGGAACGTCTGGGCTCCCCAGAAGACACCGGCCGCGCTGCCTCCTTCGATACGGACCACCCGCTGGTCGACGATCATCCGGTAGGCCTCCGGGCCGAGTTCCGGGTCGATGCGCAGCTCTATGCGGGTTTCACCGTCGCGCAGGTCAACGCCGGTGCCGGCGTAGGGCAGGCCGAGGCCCGTGGCCGCTCCGACGGTCGAGCGCAGCCAGCGGGCGACGCCCTCGGTGCCCGCGCCGGCGTCGATGGTGGTGGCGTCGCCGAGTGCGTGGAGGCCGTCACCGGGCGCCGTCCGGCGGGGTGCGGGAATGAGATCTGCCGAAGTCACTGACGTCAGTCCTTAACCGCGCCGCCGAGTCCGGACACCAGGCGCCGCTGTACGAGTACGAAGAAGACCAGTACCGGAATGGTCATTACCGTCGACGCCGCCATGATGCCGCCCCAGTCGTTCTCGTCGGGTTTGAAGAAGACGAGCAGGGCCATGGGCAGGGTCGACTGCGAGGTGTCGCTGATGATGAAGGACTTCGCGAACAGGAAGTCGTTCCAGGTGGAGATGAAGGAGAAGACGCTGGTCGCCACGAGGCCGGGAAAGACCAGCGGGAAAAGGATCTGCCAGAGGAACCGAGTGCGGCTCGCCCCGTCGATGTACGCGGCTTCCTCAAGCGCTTCAGGGACGGCCTTCACAAAGCCCCGGAGCATCCACACGGCGAACGGCAGCGAGAACGCCAGGTGGGGCAGGATCAGTGAGCCGAGCGTGTTGAGCTGCCCGAAATCCCGCATGAGGAAGAAGAGCGGAATGGTGAGGGCCTCGACGGGCACCATCTGCGCGACCAGGAACATGATGAGAAGCGTCGTGCGGAACCTGAACCGGAACCTTGTCACCGCGGTCGCCGCGAGGAATGCGACGAGGGCGGAGACCACGACGACGGTGCCCGCGACGATCAGACTGTTGAGGAAGTACCGGCCGAATTCTTCCTGTTGGAAGACGCGCCGGAAGGAGTCGAGCGAGGGCGCGAGCGTCCAGGGTCTCGGCTCGGTCGACTCGATCTCGCCTGCCGGCTTGAAGGCGCCGAGCACCATCCAGTAGAGGGGGAAGGCGACGACGAGGGCGATCAGGAGAGCGGACGCCTCGGCGGCGAGTCGCCACGGCCGCCGTACCCTCACCCGGACCCGTACTCGTACTCGTACTCGTACAGAGCTCACAGCGCTCACGGAACTCGCAGCACGTACGGAGCTCACAGCTCCTCCCCTCTGCGGCGCAGGATCCGCAGGTAGCCGAGCGTGACGGCGAGCAGGATCAGCAGCATGACGACGCCGATCGCCGAGCCGAGGCTGTACTGGCTGGACGCGAAGGCCTTCTGGTACGCGTACACGTTGAGCACGAGGTTCTGGCCCGCGATGCCGCCGCCGTTCGTCATGACGTAGATCTGGGTGAACACCTTGAAGTCCCAGATGACCGACTGGACGGTGACGACGAGGAGGATCGGCCGCAGCATCGGGGCGAGGACCGAGCGCCAGATCCGCCACTGCGAGGCCCCGTCGAGCGCCGCCGCCTCGACGACCTCCGCCGGGACCGCCCTGATGCCCGCGTACACGGTCACCATCACGAACGGGAAGGAGCACCACACCACTTCGAGAAGGACGAGCGCGAAGGCGCTGTAGCGGCCGTACGTCCACGAGAAGTCACCGAGCCCGAACACCCGGTTGACCGGGCCGAAGTCCGGATCGAAGAGGAACATCCAGACCGTGGAGCCGGTGACGGCGGGGGTCGCCCAGGCGCCGAGCGCGGCCAGCATGAGGGCGAGCCGGGGCAGGGCGCGTACGCGGGTGAGCAGGACGGCGAGGGCGCAGCCGACAGCGAGGGTGGAGACGACGCACGCGGCGGCGAACAGGACCGTGGCGAGCAGCACCTGCCAGAACTGTTCGTCGGCGAAGAGCGTCGCGTAGTTCCCGAGCCCCTGGAAGGTGGTCGGTTCGCCGCCGCTGACCTGGGCCTGGGTGTATTCGAGGAACGAGATCAGGCCGAGTTGGTAGACGGGGTAGACAAGGAGCCCGCCGAGGAGGAGCAGAGCGGGGGCGAGATAGAGCCAGGGGGTCCAGGCGCCGGTGCGGCGGGCGGTGATGGCCATGCGGTCAGCCCGCGGCGCGGAAGGCGGTGTCCATCTTCTTCGCCGCGTCCCGCGAGGCCGTCGCCACGTCCTTACGTCCGCTGACGATCTCCTGGAACATGGTCGGCAGGACGAGCGAGGCGTCTATCTGGCCCCAGGCGGGCGACGCGGGCACGAACTTGGCTCCGGCGCCGAGGGTCTTGATGAAGGGCGCGACGAAGGGCTCCTTCTTCGCGACGCTCTCGCGGACGTCCGTGTACGTGGGCAGGAAGCCCATCGCGTCGAAGAGCTCGCCCTGCGTCTTCTTCGAGGCGAGGCTCTTCATGAGGTCCACGGCGAGCGTGCGGTGCGAGGTGCTCTTGAGTACGCCGATGTTGTTGCCGCCCGCGAAGGCCGGCGCGATGTCGCCCTTGTCCGCGCCGGGCAGCGGCACGACGGCGTACTTGCCCTTGACCTTGCCGTCCTCCATGGCCTGGTGGCTGAAGTCGCCGCCGATGGCCATGCCGGCCTTGCCGGAGGCGAAGGCGGTGACGGTGTCGTTGCCGCCCATGCCCGCGCACTTGGCGGCGGGACAGTTGTCGCCGCCGAAGAGGGACGTGTACGCCTCGATGCCCTTGCGCGCGGCCGGGCTGTCGATGGTCGACTCGTACGATCCGCCCCTCTTCTCGGCGAGTTCGCCGCCCTGGGACCAGATGAAGGGCATGGCGCCGTACGTGTAGGCGCCGCCGACCGCGAGGCCGTACAGGTCCGGCCTCTCCTTGTGGATCTTCCGTGCCGCGGCGGCGAGTTGGGCCTGTGTCGTCGGGACGTCGAGCTTGAGGTCCTTGAAGACGTCGGTGCGGTAGTAGAGGGCGCGTACGCCGACGAAGTAGGGGGCGCCGTAGATCTTTCCGTCGACGGTCACGGACTCCTCGGCCGTCGGGTCGGTGTCCTTGGCCTCGGACCAGGCGCCGAACTCCTCGGTCACGTCGGCGAGGCCGCCGTCCTTGACGTATCCGGCGGTGTCGGTGTTGCCGTACTCGATGACGTCGGGGGCGCTCTTCGGGTCGTTGAAGGCGGCCTTGATCTTCTCGGCGCGGGTCTCGACGGGTATGTACTCGACCTTGACGTCGGCGCCCTTGTGGGACTTCTCGAAGGCGGCGACGGCCGCGTCGACGACCTTCTGCTTCGGCTGGTTGTTGACCTCCTGGAAGAGCCAGACGCGCAGGGTCCCGCTCTTGTCGTCCCCGGCGGAGCCGTTGTCCGAGGTCCCGGGGGCGCAGGCGGTGGCGAGGGCAAGTGCGGCCAGGGGCAAGGCCATTCGGACGGGGAGCTTCATGGGGGCAGCCTCCGAAGTGTCGTTGCAACATACGCAATGGCGGTTTTGCTGTGCACAACACAGAGGAGGCTAGGAGGTCCAGACCACTGAGCGCAACGGTTGCGGAGGCAGCACAAAGGCCCCCATGGCGCGACAAATGCGCACCTCGGGGGCCTTTCGCGGCAGGCTCAGGAACCTTTCGCGGCTGCGGGGGCCGCTACTTCTTGTCCTTGCCGCCCTTGTCCTTGTCGCCGCCGGCGCCCATGGACTCGTAGATCTCCTTGCACATGGGACACACGGGGTACTTCTTCGGGTCCCGGCCCGGCACCCAGACCTTGCCGCAGAGCGCGACGACCGGCGTCCCCTCGAGGGCGCTCGCCATGATCTTGTCCTTCTGGACATAGTGGGCGTAGCGCTCGTGGTCGCCGTCACCGTGCGATGTCTGCGGCGTCGGCTCTACGAGGGTCCCCGTACCTGTCCCGCGCTCGGGCTCAAGAGTGCTCATAGAAGCCAAGGGTACTTAAGCGCCGGGATAAGGGGCAGCGGCCTCGGGGTGAAGGGCCCGCACCCCCGATTCCCCTCGATCACGACACCGGCCGACGGCCTCAGTTGAGCGACGGATCGTCCGGGTACGTCGCCACCATCGCCAGGTCGCTGCGCTGGCGTCGCAGCACCGCGCGCCACAGGCCCTCGGGGTCCGTCGACGAGACGTCGCCCGGCTCCGACTCGACGACGTACCAGGCGCCGTCGGTCAGCTCGGACTCCAGCTGGCGCGGGCCCCAGCCCGCGTACCCCGCGAAGATCCGCAGGGATCCGAGCGCGGAGGCGAGCAGCTCGGGAGGGGCCTCCAGGTCGACCAGGCCGATCGCGCCGTGGACGCGGCGCCAGCCGAGGGGCCCTTCGTCGCCGGGGATCACCGCGACGCCGAGCGCCGAGTCGAGTGAGACCGGGCCGCCCTGGAAGACGACGCCCGGATCGCCGGCGAGCTCGCCCCAGCCCTCCAGGATGTCGCCGACCCCGACCGGCGTGGGCCGGTTGAGGACGACGCCGAGCGAGCCCTCCTCGTCGTGGTCGAGGAGCAGCACGACCGCCCGGTCGAAGTTCGGGTCCGTGAGGGCGGGTGTGGCCACGAGCAGCCGCCCTGTGAGCGAGGACACCTCGGTCATGCCAGACATGATCCCGCATCTTGCCTCCGAGCGGGGAGTCAATGGCCCTTCCCGGGTGCGCCCAGCTCAGAGACGCCTCACGCGCCCGGGGCGCGCGCCGTGAACCGCCCCTGGAAGGTGACCCTCCGCGCCCGTTTAGCGACATTTCGTGTTGTAGCGAAGTCATGACGTCCCCCCGGTGCACTTGGGCTTACGGAAGGGGGGTAGGCGGCCCTTACGCTTATGCCTTGGCCCGCCCAGCGGCCCGGCCCGAAAGGCCTCGCCCGACGGCTCCGCCCTGCGGTCCTGCCCATCTGTCCTGTCCATCTCATCGGAACGCGAGATTCATGACCGTCACCGACGATGTACTGCTTGTCCACGGCGGAACCCCGCTGGAGGGCGAGATCCGTGTCCGCGGCGCGAAGAACCTCGTGCCCAAGGCCATGGTCGCCGCGCTGCTCGGCAGCGAGCCGAGCCGACTGCGCAACGTCCCGGACATCCGGGACGTCCGGGTCGTACGCGGCCTCCTCCAGCTGCACGGCGTGACGGTCCGCCCGGGTGAGGAACCCGGCGAGCTGATCATGGACCCGTCGCACGTGGAGAGCGCCAACGTCGCCGACATCGACGCGCACGCGGGCTCCTCGCGCATTCCGATCCTGCTGTGCGGGCCGCTCCTGCACCGGCTCGGCCACGCGTTCATCCCGGGCCTCGGCGGCTGTGACATCGGCGGCCGGCCGATCGACTTCCACTTCGAGGTGCTCCGCCAGTTCGGCGCGACCATCGAGAAGCGGGCGGACGGTCAGTACCTGGAGGCCCCGCAGCGGCTGCGCGGCACGAAGATCCGGCTGCCGTACCCGTCGGTCGGCGCGACCGAGCAGGTCCTCCTGACGGCCGTGCTGGCCGAGGGCGTGACCGAGCTCTCGAACGCGGCCGTGGAGCCCGAGATCGAGGACCTCATCTGCGTTCTGCAGAAGATGGGCGCGATCATCGCCATGGACACCGACCGGACCATCCGGGTCACGGGTGTCGACAAGCTGGGCGGCTACACGCACCGCGCCCTCTCGGACCGTCTGGAGGCCGCGTCGTGGGCGTCGGCCGCGCTGGCGACCGAGGGCAACATCTACGTCCGCGGCGCCCAGCAGCGCTCGATGATGACGTTCCTGAACACGTACCGCAAGGTCGGCGGCGCCTTCGAGATCGACGACGAGGGCATCCGCTTCTGGCACCCGGGCGGCTCGCTGAAGTCGATCGCCCTGGAGACGGACGTCCACCCCGGGTTCCAGACCGACTGGCAGCAGCCGCTCGTCGTGGCGCTGACGCAGGCCTCGGGCCTGTCCATCGTCCACGAGACGGTCTACGAGTCCCGCCTCGGCTTCACGTCCGCGCTGAACCAGATGGGCGCGCACATCCAGCTCTACCGTGAGTGCCTGGGCGGCTCGGACTGCCGCTTCGGCCAGCGCAACTTCCTGCACTCCGCGGTCGTGTCGGGCCCGACGAAGCTCCAGGGCGCCGACCTGGTCATCCCCGACCTGCGCGGCGGCTTCTCGTATCTGATCGCCGCCCTGGCCGCCCAGGGCACGAGCCGCGTCCACGGCATCGACCTGATCAACCGCGGCTACGAGAACTTCATGGAGAAGCTCGTGGAGCTGGGTGCGAAGGTCGAGCTGCCCGGCAAGGCGCTCGGCTAGCCACAAGCCCTGCTGGGGGTCCGGGGGTCACTCCCCGGGCAGACACAGCATGGAGAAGCTCGTGGAGCTGGGCGCGAAGGTCGAGCTGCCCGGCAAGGCACTGGGCTAGCCACAAG
>NZ_JBSGTG010000012.1:159320-159804 GCF_053607285.1 Streptomyces sp. NPDC055140
AAGCCCTGCTGGGGGTCCGGGGGTCACCCCCCGGACAGACACAGCATGGAGAAGCTCGTGGAGCTGGGCGCGAAGGTCGAGCTGCCCGGCAAGGCACTGGGCTAGCCACAAGCCCTGCTGGGGGTCCGGGGGTCACCCCCCGGACAGACACAGCATGGAGAAGCTCGTGGAGCTGGGCGCGAAGGTCGAGCTGCCCGGCAAGGCGCTCGGCTAGCCACAAGCCCTGCTGGGGGTCCGGGGGTCACCCCCCGGGCAGACACAGCATGGAGAAGCTCGCGGAGCTCGGCGCGAAGGTCGAGCTGCCCGGCAAGGCGCTCGGCTAGCCACAGGCCCTGCTGACGCCCTTCCTGAGCGCCGGTAGGACCCCCGTGACAACACACAGAAGGGGCGGGGCCCCCCCAACCGGGGGGGCCCCCGCGGTTGTCGGGGGGTAATTTGCAGTGGGGGGGGGGAGTGGGTTGGGGCCCCCGGCACCCAAAACCCG
>NZ_JBSGTG010000012.1:159814-225194 GCF_053607285.1 Streptomyces sp. NPDC055140
AACTGGCCCTGTTGCGGCCTTTCTTGTGCGCGGGTTGCACCCCGTTTACAAAACACTGAGGGGGGGCCCACCCCACGGGGGGGGCCGCCCCTTCTGTTGCCTGGCTTACTTGCCCTTGGCGGCTTCCTTGAGCTTGGAGCCCGCGGACACCTTCACGCTGAAACCGGCCGGGATGTTGATCGGCTCGCCGGTCTGCGGGTTGCGGGCGGTGCGAGCGGCACGGTGCGTGCGCTCGAAGGTCAGGAAGCCGGGGATGGTGACCTTCTCGTCGCCCTTGGCGACGATCTCGCCGACCGTCTCGGCGAACGCGGCCAGCACGGCGTCGGCGTCCTTGCGGGTCACCTCGGCGCGGTCGGCCAGCGAGGCCACCAGCTCACTGCGGTTCATGTTTGTACTCCCGTGTTCTTCTTGCCGTTGAGGCGTGCCACGCGGCGGAGCCGCATGTTGGGCACAGCGAAGCCGATGCTGCCAGGGTCCTCGGTCAGGCCCCGGACCCGGGTCCGTCTTCAGACCCTCGCGCCCGAAGACGCATCCTGCCCCCACCAGCGGCGGGAAAGCCAATCCGGCGCCCTTGGGGGTCACACGGATTGCGTCGCCGTCCCGGTATGGGGCGGGGTGGGGCCGTGCTTCCCGGCCACCCTAGAGGGCAGCCAGGGGCCCCGCATTCCGCGACGCGCCGGGCCTCAGGAGGCCGTGGCGCCAGTCACAGCGCCGCCGCCGGCCTTCGCGGCGTTACGCACCGCTCCGGCGACGGCGCCCGCGACCTTGTCGTTGAAGACGCTCGGAATGATGTAGTTCGGGTTGAGCTCGTCCTCGCTCACCACGTCCGCCAGGGCAGCCGCGGCGGCCAGCATCATCTCCGTGTTGACCGTACGCGACTGGGCGTCGAGGAGGCCACGGAAGACTCCCGGGAACACGAGGACGTTGTTGATCTGGTTCGGGAAGTCCGAGCGGCCCGTGGCCACAACTGCCGCCGTCTGACGGGCGATTGCGGGGTCGACCTCGGGGTCGGGGTTCGCGAGCGCGAACACGATCGCACCCTCGGCCATGGCCGCCACGTCGTCGCCGTCGAGCACGTTCGGAGCGGAGACCCCGATGAACACGTCGGCGCCGTGCACGGCCTCCTTGAGCGTGCCCGTGAGGCCCTCGGGGTTGGTGTTGTCGGCGATCCAGCGCAGCGGCGAATCGGCCTTGGCGTCGACGAGGTCCGCGCGGTCCGCGTGCACGACACCGTGGATGTCGGCGACGACCGAGTTCTTGACGCCGGCCGCGATCAGGAGCTTGAGAATCGCCGTGCCGGCCGCCCCCGCGCCGGACATGACGACGCGGATGTCGCCGATGGCCTTACCCGCGACACGCAGGGCGTTCGTCAGGGCGGCGAGGACGACGATGGCCGTGCCGTGCTGGTCGTCGTGGAAGACCGGGATGTCGAGGGCCTCGCGCAGGCGGGCCTCGATCTCGAAGCAGCGCGGGGCGGAGATGTCCTCGAGGTTGATGCCCGCGAAGCCGGGGGCGATGGCCTTGACGATCTCGACGATCGCGTCGGTGTCCTGGGTGTCCAGGCAGATCGGCCAGGCATCGATGTCGGCGAAGCGCTTGAAGAGGGCCGCCTTGCCCTCCATGACCGGCATGGCGGCCATCGGGCCGATGTTGCCGAGGCCGAGCACGGCGGAGCCGTCCGTCACGACCGCAACGGTGTTCCGCTTGATCGTCAGACGCCGGGCGTCCTCGGGGTTCTCGGCGATCGCCATGCACACGCGGGCCACACCCGGCGTGTAGATCATGGACAGGTCGTCACGGTTGCGAATGGGGTGCTTCGACTGCATCTCGATCTTGCCGCCGAGGTGCATCAGGAACGTACGGTCGGAGACCTTGCCGAGGATGACGCCCTCGATGCCGCTCAGGCCCTCGACGATCTCGTCGGCGTGCGCGGTGGAGCTCGCGGCGATCGTGACGTCGATCCGGAGTTTCTCGTGGCCGGACGCCGTCACGTCGAGACCGGTCACCGAGCCTCCGTGGGACTCCACGGCCGTCGTGAGTTGGGATACCGCTGTTCCGCTGGCGGGCACCTCAAGGCGGACCGTCATCGAGTAGGAGACGCTGGGCGCCGTTGCCATGGCCGACTTCCTCTGCTTTCACCGTGTGGCTGCTGCTGTTTTTCCGTCCGATCGTCGCACCTACCGCCGAGTACGTGGTAGCCGCCCCGGATTGCGAACGTTTTGTTCACCGCCCGGACAGCACCCCGGTCGCGCACTTTCGGAAAGTTGTTTCCACCATACGAGAAGTGACGGGAAACAGAAAGAGGTCCACGTCAGCTGACGTGGACCTCTCACTTACGTTGATGACACCGACCCGCCATGCTCGCCTCGCGGCAAGTGGTCGCTCGTAGCGACGAAGGTTGGGCCCGGGGGCTTGGATCGAGCCGGTGCCACGTCCAAGGTAACAAAGGATCCCCGTAAGGCAATTCCCATCCCTCGAACTCATTCACGCAGCAGGTCCGGGACCCCGTCCGTGTCCGGTTCGTCGCGGCCGCCCGAGACGACCGTGAGCTGCTGCGTGGCGCGGGTCAGCGCCACGTACAGGACGCGCAGGCCCGCCGGGGACTCGTCGGCGATCTCCGCGGGCGACACGACGACCGTCGCGTCGTACTCCAGGCCCTTGGCCTCCAGGCTGCCGAGCGCGACCACCCGGCCGCCGAGCCCCGCCAGCCAGCGCGCCGCCTCGTCCCGCCGGTTCATCGCGACGACGACGCCGACCGTGCCGTCGACCTGGTCGAGCAGCCGCGCCGCCTCTTCCCGGACGGTGTGCCCGAGGCCCTCCTTTACGACCGCGAACCGGGGGCGCACCCCCGTCGAGCGGACCGCCGACGGGGACTCGGAGCCCGGCATGGCGAGCGCGAGGACCTTGGCGGCGAGCTCGGCGATCTCGGCCGGGTTGCGATAGTTCACGGTGAGCGTGAAGCGGCGCCGGGGACGGGAGCCGAGGGCCTCGTCGCGGGCCTCGGCCGCCTCGTCCGGGTCCGACCACGACGACTGGGCGGGGTCGCCGACCACCGTCCACGTCGCGTGACGGCCGCGGCGGCCGACCATCCGCCACTGCATGGGCGTGAGGTCCTGCGCCTCGTCGACGATGACGTGCGCGTACTCCGTGCGCTCCTGGGCCAGGCGCTCGGCGCGCTCGCGCTGTGTCTCCTCGCGCGAGGGCATCAGCTCCTCGAGACCGGTGAGCTGGTCCAGCGGGTCGTACTCGCGCTTCTTCCTCGGGCGTACGGGGGTGCCGAGGACGGAGTTCAGCTCGTCGAGGAGCGCCACGTCGTGCACCGACAGGGCGTCGCGGCGCAGCGAGCGGGCGACCTTGCGGACCTCGCCGGGGTTGAGGATCCGGCGGGCCCAGCGGCCGAGACGGCGCTCGTCACCCATCGCGGCGAGGACGCCGCGCGGGGTGAGCTCGGGCCACCACGCGTCGAGGAAGCGGAGGAAGTCGTCCTCGGAGGTGATGTCGTCGTCGAACGAGGAGCGCAGCTCCGCGGCGAGTTCCGGGTCACTGTGGCGGGTGCCCGCGCCTGACTGCGACCACAGCGCGTCCAGGAGGAGCTTGCGGGCGCGCGGGCGCAGCAGGTTGACGGGGGCGGTGCCGCTCAGCGCGTTCTGGCGGATCCGCGCCAGGTCGGCGGCCTCCAGCTCCAGGCGGCGGCCGAAGGCGACGACGCGCAGGCGTGTGGGCTGCTCGGCGGGGGCCGGCTTGTCGTCGTCGGGTTCCTCGCCGAAGGCCAGCTGGCCCGTGCCCTGCTGCGGATCCTGCGTGCCCAGTTCGAGCGCGCCGCGCGCGGCCTTGCGCAGGACGCGCAGCATCCGTGAGGAGCCCTTGACGCGGGCCACCGCCGGGGAGTCGTAGACCGTGGCGTCCGCGCCGTCGACCAGCGAGCCGACCGCACGGATCGCGACCTGCCCCTCCTCGCCGAGCGAGGGCAGGACGCCCTCGGTGTAGGCGACGAGGAGCGGGGTCGGGGAGACGATCAGGATGCCGCCCGCGTACCGGCGGCGGTCCTGGTAGAGCAGATACGCGGCGCGGTGCAGGGCCACGGCCGTCTTGCCGGTGCCGGGGCCGCCCTCCACGTACGTCACCGACGCGGCGGGGGCCCGGATCACGAGGTCCTGCTCGGCCTGGATGGACGCCACGATGTCGCGCATGGTGTGGCTGCGGGCCTGGCCGAGGGCGGCCATCAGGGCGCCGTCGCCGATGACGGGCAGCCGCTCGCCGTCGAGGTACGCGGTCAGCTCCGGGCGCATCAGGTCGTCCTCGACGCCGAGCACCTTGCGGCCCTTGGAACGGATGACCCGGCGGCGTACGACCCGTCCGGGATCGACCGGGGTCGAGCGGTAGAAGGGCGCGGCGGCCGGCGCGCGCCAGTCGATGACCAGGGGCGAGTAGTCGGCGTCCAGGACGCCGATCCGGCCGATGTGGAGCGTCTCGGCGATGTCGGCGGTCCGCTTCCCGTCCGCGTCCTCGCGCACGGACCCCTCGGCGGGCTCCACGGCCGTGTACGCGCCGTCGGGGCCCTTCTTGCCGTCCTTGCCGAGCAGCAGGTCGATCCGGCCGAAGAGGAAGTCCTCGAACTCGTTGTTGAGGCGGTTGAGGTGGATCCCCGCGCGGAACACCTGGGCGTCGCGCTCGGCGAGGGCGCCGGGCGTGCCGACCTGTCCCCGCTGGGCCGCGTCGTTCATCAGGAACTCGGCCTCGTGGATCTTTTCCTCGAGACGGCGGTACACCTGGTCGAGGTGTTCCTGTTCGACACCGACCTCGCGTTCCCGTACGGAATCGCGGTCCTGGTCGAGCGCGGTCTGCTGATGAGCCTGAGCGGCCACCGGGCCCCCTTCTGACGTGCTGGGCAGCCGTCAAAGGTACGCGAAGGGAGGCCCGGGAGGCTACGCATCCGGCTGCCGGGGCTACGCGTCGACCTCCACGAGGCGTTTCCCGTCGAGCGTCTCGACCTCGAAGTGGTCGATGGCATTGCGCTCGAACGCGGCGCCCCCGTGCACGTACAGGGGGTACTTCGAGGCCTCGTGCTTGCTGTTGGGAATGCCGTAACCCCACTTCGGGACGGCCCAGGTGGTGACCGTCTCGCGCTGGCCGTTCTTGCCGACCGCGACCAGCGAGCAGGTGAGCGGGCCCTTGACGTTCTTCAGTTCCAGGACGGTGTGGGTGCCCCAGGCCTTCTTCTCCATGCCGATGGTGGCGGTGACCTTCGTGCTCGGGTCGGTCGCCTTGACCTTCTCGAGCATGTGGTTGAAGAAGGCGTCCTCGGCGGGGCTGGTGGGGTGGGGGGAAGCGGTGTTGTCCGTTCCGCCGCCGTTCACCGCCATCACCGTCAGCGGTCCGCCGATGATCAGTGCGGCCGCGGCCGCCACCAGGTACATCCCGCGGCGGCGCTTGCGCGCCCGCTTCTGCGCCACCTCGTCGAACAGCCGGATGGCGAGCCGGTCGCTCGGGCGGGCGCCGAGCTGCGCGCCGAGGCGTTCTCTGCCGGGGGTGCCCTGCGGTTCGGGGATGTCCGCGAGGGCGGCGAGCATCGGCTCCATGCCGGCGAACTCCTCCAGCTGGCGTGCGCACAGCTCGCAGCCCGCCAGATGTGCCTCGAAGGCGCTCGCCTCGGCGTCGTCGAGGACGCCGAGCACGTAGGCGCCGACCGTCTCGTGAACGTCACCGGACCCATGCGGTCCGTAGTCGTCGTACGAGGCACTCATGCCGTCACCCCCCGCTCCTCCAGCGCCAGCTTCATGGAACGCAGCGCGTAGAACACCCGTGAGCGCACCGTTCCGCTGGGAATACCGAGAGTCTCGGCCGCCTCGTTGACCGTACGCCCCTTGAAGTACGTCTCCACCAGCACCTCGCGGTGGGCAGGCGTCAGGTCCTCGAGCGCATCCGAAAGCGTCATCAGCCACAGCGCCTTGTCGATCTCGTCCTCCGCGGGGATGACCTCCAGCGGCGACGGATCGACCTCCTGCGGCCGGGCCTGCCGGCTGCGGTGAGCGTCGATGACGATGCGCCGGGCGACCGTCACCAGCCAGGGGCGTACCGAACCGGTCGCTCGGTTGAGCTGACCGGCGTTCTTCCAGGCACGGATGAGCGTTTCCTGCACGACATCTTCGGCGCGCTGCCGGTCTCCCGCCACCAGCCTGAGCACATAGGCCAGAAGTGGACCCGCGTGCTCGCGATAGAGCGCGCGCATCAGCTCCTCGTCGGGCTCAGGAGGCTGCGGCGCGCGATGTCGTGCCCTCGGCGGGCGTTCATCGGCCACGGCGGAATCCTTGCGCACGCCTACCTCCGCTGTCCCCTGGTTGAGCGTTCCGGTTCTGTTGCCGCTCGGCTGGACGCACCCCAATACGTAAGCGGGCCGCGAAGTGTTCAAACGATCTGCCGGGACATGTCAAAAGGCGGTTCGGGGAGGTCTACGGGGATCTTCAGGCCCGGGCGAGTGCCGCCCTGCGGCGGTGCCGCGCCACCCGCTCCCGGTTGCCGCACACCTCGCTGGAGCACCAGCGGCGGCGCCGCCCCCGGGACGTGTCGAGGTAGATGATCGGGCAGCTGTCGCCCTCGCAGCGGCGCAGACAGGAGCGGGCGACCGGGTCCGTGAGCAGTTCCACGGCGTCGCGGGCGACGGCCGCGAGCAGCTCGCGGCAGCCGGGGTCGGCGTGCAGGTCCCTGGCGAGGGTGCCGTCGGTGCGGCGGGTCGCGAGGGGCGCGGGCGGCGCCGCGCGGGCGAGGGCGTTGACCCGCTCCAGGGCGCCGGACGCGGGCCTGCCGTCGAGTTCGCCGCGCACCAACTGGTCGATGTGGCCGCGCAGTTCGTGCACGGCGGCGAGCCAGGCCGCGTCGGCGCCGCGCAGCGGCGTGTCCGCGGGCACGAGCCCCGAGCCGACCAGCCAGGCCCGCAGCCGCCCCACCGAGTCGAGCCGTTCGTCGGGATGCGCCGTGGCCAGGAGATCCAGCGAACTGCGCCCGGAGTCGAAGCGCAGCTCGTACGAGGACGAGGACGATGGCGATGCCATGCCCCTACAGTGCCCGCACACACGCACCGCCGGAACCCCCGGTACCGGGCCCCTCACGAAGGGTTCACCGACGGGCCGGCCGGGACGCCGAGCGCAAAGGATCGAAACGGCGCAGTACCGGCTGGCCCGGCGCGGCCGCCACCAGAGCCTGTCGACGGTCGACTGGCTCATCTGCGCCACCCCGGCTCACCACGGCCTCGTCGTGGTCCACGACGACAAGGCCGACGACAAGGACTTCGCCGCCGCGGGCCTGCCGGCGGGCCTCGACGAGCACAGCGTTCACCGCACGCCGAACCGACTCAGTCCGTCCCGTACTTGGAGTCCGCTGCCGGGTCCAGGGCCAGGCGGTAGCCGCGTTTGACCACCGTCTGGATCAGCTTGGGCGTGCCGAGCGCCGTGCGCAGTCTGGCCATCGCCGTTTCCACCGCGTGTTCGTCGCTGCCCGCGCCGGGCAGCGCGCGCAGCAGTTCGGCACGGGGCACCACCCAGCCGGGCCGGCGCGACAGGGAGCGCAGGAGCGACATCCCGGCGGGCGGCACCGGGTGCAGATCGCCGTCGACCAGGACGGCCTGCCCGCGGATCTCCACGCGGTGACCCGCGACCGGCAACGTGCGGGCCCTGCCCGGGAGTTCGGCGCACAGGAGCTGGACGAGCGGGCCGAGGCGGAAGCGTTCGGGCTGCACGGTGTCCACTCCGTGGGCCTGGAGCGGCAGCGCGGTCACGGGACCGACGCAGGCGGGCAGGACGTCGTGGTGCAGGGCGGCGAGCAACTCCGGCAGCTGGCCCCGTAGTTCGGCCCGGGAGAGCAGGGACACGGCGGCGGGCGCGCTGGTGAACGTGAGCGCGTCCACGCCCCGGGTGAGAGTCGCGTCGAGCAGCCGGTCGAGGGGCCCTATGTCCTCCGGCGGCATCCACCGGTACACCGGCACCCCCACCACGTCGGCGCCCGCCTCGCGCAGCGCCTCGACGAAGCCGGGCAGCGGCTCGCCGTGCAGCTGGACGGCGACCCGGCGGCCGTCGACGCCCTCGTCGAGGAGCCGCTCGAGGACCTCCGCCATCGACTCGGACGACGGCGACCACTCCTCGGTGAGCCCGGCCGCCCTGACGGCGCCCTTGACCTTGGGCCCGCGGGCGAGCAGTTCGACGCCGCGCAGCCGGGCGACGAGCTCCTCGCCCAGGCCCCAGCCGTCGGCGGCCTCGATCCAGCCGCGGAACCCGATGGCGGTGGTCGCGACGACGACGTCGGGCGCGTGGTCGACGATGCCCTTGGTCGCCGCGAGGAGTTCACTGTCGTCGGCGAGCGGGACGATGCGCAGCGCGGGCGCGTGCAGGACGGCGGCGCCGCGCCGCTGGAGCAGCGCGCCGAGCTCGTCGGCGCGGCGCGCGGCGGTCACGCCCACGGTGAAGCCCGCGAGGGGGCCGTGCTGCCCCGCCGGGGGGCCCTGCTGTGCGTCGTACATGTGGCTCTCGTCCCGCTCGGGTGGTTCTGCCGGGGTCGACCGAGCCTGTCAACGTCCCGTGACGGGCTCGGTTCCCCATGATGTCAGCGGTGTTACGTCACACCTCGGCGTAGCTGAGCCGGGTCTCCGTCTCCACGGCCTCGACGGGAGCCTCCGCGGCGGCCGGGCGGCGAAGGTATACGGCCCAGGTCAGGGCGAAGCACACCGCGTAGAAGACGAGGAACCCGACGAAGGCGGCCGTGCCGGTGCCCGCGGTCTGGAAGGACTGCCGGAAGGCGAGGTTGATGCCGAGCCCGCCGAGCGCGCCCACCGCGCCGATCAGCCCCATCGAGGCCCCGGACAGGCGCCGCCCGTACGCCGCGGCCTCCTCCCCCGCGAGCCCCCTGGCGGCGGCCTTGGCCTGGAAGATGCCGGGGATCATCTTGTACGTCGACCCGTTGCCGAGGCCGGTGAGCACGAACAGGGCGATGAACGCCGTGGTGAACAGCGGCAGCGACTTCTGCATCGACGCGAGGACGACCACGGCGGTGGCGGCGGCCATCCCGACGAAGTTCCACAGCGTGATGCGGGCGCCGCCGAACCGGTCGGCGAGCCGGCCGCCGACGGGCCGGATCAGGGAGCCGAGCAACGGCCCGATGAACGTGATCGACGCCGCCTGCAGCGGCGTCCTGCCGAACTGCGTCTGCAGGACGAGCCCGAACGCGAAGCTGTAGCCGATGAACGACCCGAACGTCCCGACGTACAGGAACGCCATGATCCACGTGTGCGGGTCGCGCACGGCCTCCTTGGCCGCGCCGGTGTCGTTCTTCACGGTCGCGAGGTTGTCCATGAACAGCGCGGCGCAGATCGCCGACACCGCGATGAGCGGGATGTAGATCCCGAGCAGCACGCGCGGGCCGCCGCTCGCGCCGATCACGGCGAGCCCGGCGAGCTGCACGACGGGGACGCCGATGTTGCCGCCGCCCGCGTTCAGGCCGAGCGCCCAGCCCTTCTTCCGCAGCGGGAAGAAGGAGTTGATGTTGGTCATCGACGAGGCGAAGTTGCCGCCGCCGACCCCGGTGAGCAGCGCGCACACCATGAACGTCGTGTACGAGGTCCCCGGCTCCATCACGGCGAACGCGGCGGCCGTCGGGATCAGGAGCAGGCTCGCCGCGAAGATCGTCCAGTTCCGGCCGCCGAAGCGGGCGACAGCGAAGGTGTAGGGCACACGGGCGACCGCACCGACCAGCGTGGCCATCGAGACCAGGAAGAACTTGCCGGCCGGGTCGATGCCGTACTCGGGCCCCATGAACAGGACCATCACCGACCACAGGGTCCAGATCGAGAACCCGATGTGCTCGGACAGGATGGAGAACGCGAGATTGCGCCGCGCGACCTTCTCGCCGCCCTCCTGCGACCAGAACGTCTCGTCCTCCGGATCCCACCGCTGGATCCAACTTCGGGCTGCCATCACACGCCTCCAGGGTCACCGTTCTCGGCTGATGACCCCGAAGGTAGGGAGGCGGGATTACCGCGCTGTGCCGCACCGTGACCGGCGGGGAACGTTGCTCTCACCGGGCGCGGGGCCCGGCGGTGAGCTTCGCTCCCCGGCGTGGGTCAGGTCGTGGGCGTGGGTCAGGTCGTGGTGCCCGCCCACTTGAGGCTTGCCGAGCCGCCCTTGTCCCACTTCAGCGTGACCACGTCGTCGGCCTGCGTCAGGCTCGCCCCGAAGACCTCGTCGCCGGTGTCCTTGCCCATGCACTTGACGGCGATCCGGAAGGCCCCGCCGCTGCGGTTCTCCCCGATACCGGTGCAGATGCCCTTACCGCCCGCGTCGATGTAGGACACGCTGTACTTGCCCTTGGCCGTGCCGGACGCGACCTTGTCGCCGACCGTGAGGGTCCTCGCCTGCTCGTCCTGCCACTGGCCCTGATAGCCGGTGGACCCGGCGGGCCGCTCCTCCGCCGTCCCCGTGGCATCACTCGGCTCCTCGACCGGGTCCTCGGTCGCGGGGTCCTCGGTCGTGGATTCATCGGAGGGCTCGTCCGAGGCGCTGGGCTCCGCGGACACGGACTCCTTCGCCTGCGGCTTGTCGTCGCTGCCGCTGCTCGTGGCGAGGAAGATCCCGCCGACGATCACGACGAGCGCGACGACCGCGGACCCGACGATGACGGCCGTCCGGCGCTTGCCGCCACTGCCCTGCGGGGGCGGGGGCGGGGGATAGGCACCCCCGCCGTAGGGCGGCTGCCCCCCGTACGGGGGCTGCCCGTACGGGGGTTGGCCCTGCGGCTGTCCCTGCGGAGGCTGACCGTAGGGAGGCTGGGCGCCGTATCCGGGCTGGTCGCCGTGGCCGGGCTGGTTGCCGTAAGCAGACTGGTCGCCGTGGCCGGGCTGGTTGCCGTAAGCAGACTGGTCGCCGGAGCCGGACTGGTCGCCGTGGCCGGGCTGGTTGCCGTAAGCAGACTGGTCGCCGTAGCCGGGCCGGCCCTGAGGTGCTGGCGCTGGAGCCGGTGTCTGCGGCGGGGCCGGTGGCGGGGTCGGCGCGCCGGCGTACGGGTTGTCCTGCCCGCCGCCGGACGGCGCCTGGGGCGGGGCGGGCGGCGGCCCGTACGCCGGGTGGTGCCCGGATCCGTCCTGCGGTGGCTGGCCGGGAGGCTGTGTCATCGGTCCGGGTCCCCTCGTGGTCCTGCGGTCACTGATCGCTCACGCCCCAACCTCCCCCACCCCCGCTCACCGCACAACCCCGTCTAACGGCCGTGCGCCCGCTTCTTGACGCCGTTCGGCCACAGCCGCGGGCGCCGCTTGGCGGCCAGGTCCTCGATCCAGCCCGTGCCGAGGACCGCGAGGGCGATCAGCGGCCACGTCAGCACGAACATCCAGAGCATGTACGTGGAGTCGAGGGCGCCGCTCCATCTCGCGTCCTCCATGAACGGCAGGTTGTACGCGAGGTCGATGATCGGCACCGTCGCCATGATCAGCATGTTGTGCCAGAGATAGATCGTGACCGCGCGGTTGTTGGACAGCGTGATGAGCTTGTCCCACTTGGCGAGCCGGCCCGGCAGCTCCTGCCAGGACGGCGAGTACTGGAGCAGGATGACGACGAACCCGAAGGACCAAGTCGCCTGCGCCAGCGGGATGTCGTTCAGGTCCCAGCCGTCCGGCCCGAGATGGCCCGAGGCCCACCACAGTCCGAACGCCATCACGATCGCCGAGCAGGACACGGCGAGATAGCGCGGCACCTTCGCCAGGACGCCCTCGTGGTGGGCGAAGCCGAGGACCCAGCAGCCGCCGTAGACCGCGAAGTCGGTGACCGCGTTCCCCGTCTCGCCGGGGATGGTGACGATGCCCGTACCGACGACGGCCGTCAGCGCGAGCGGCGCGAGCAGCGTCGCCCACGGCACCTTGCGGAACGCCCGGAGCAGGAGCGGGGAGGCGATGACGAACCACAGGTAGGCCCGCAGATACCAGAGCGGGCCCGCGGCCTGCGACGGCCAGGTGTCCTCCAGGAGGCCCGCCTTGTCGCCGAGGTGCCAGGGGAACGACGGCGCACCGACGGGCACGAAGTAGTTGAACAGGCTGATCCAGCCCCAGGTCCCGCCGCTGTCGGGGTCCTTGCCGGGGTTCCAGCCGCCCAGGAAGAGCAGGGCGAGCACGACGACGCTGAACGCCCACATGGGCGGCAGGAGCCGGCGGATACGGCCCCTGATCACACCGATCGCGGGCCGGCTCAGGGAGCGCGCCATCAGCGATCCGGCGAGCGCGAACATCACGCCCATGGACGGGAAGAGGACGGTCAGCCAGGCCCATCCGAAGAGGTGGTAGGCGACGACACGGACGAGCGCGATGGAGCGCAGCAGGTCCAGATAGCGGTCGCGGCCCGGCTTCTTGGGCGCGGCCGCCTGCGCGGACGGGGCGTGCGGAACGGGCGCGGGCGCCGGCTCCGGAGTGAACGGCACCTGCGGGAACGGCACCTGCGGCAGGCGCCGCGTCTGCTGGAACCCGCTCTGGCCGCCGGTGGCGGGAGTGGGGTACGTCATGCGACGGGCCTCCGATCGTTGCCGCGCGACGCCCGCTGACGCGGAATCGCCCCCGGCGCCTCCACCGCTCCGGTGCGCCGCAGCTTCTGCCAGCGCAGCCGGCCGCCGGTGAGCGCGGTGATCCAGGACTGGAGCAGCACGACGTACATCAGCTGCCGGTAGAGGAGTTGCTGGAGCGGGAGTGAGATGAGATGGGTCATGCGTTCGCGGTCGAGCCGGAAGGCGTACGCCGCGCAGACGGCCTGGATGGCGAGGACACCGAGCCAGGCGACGATCGTCTTCTCCGTGGGGCCGAACACGAGGCCGTAGAGCAGGAAGACGTCGATGAGGGGCGCCAGGAGTGGCGCGAGGACCATGAAGAGGGCGACGAACGGCAGGCCGATGCGGCCGAAGCGCCCGGAGGGGCCCGACTCGATCACGGAGCGGCGGTGTTTCCAGATCGCCTGCATCGTGCCGTACGACCACCGGTAACGCTGGGACCAGAGCTGCTGGACCGACTCCGGGGCCTCGGTCCAGGCGCGGGCCTTCTCGGCGTAGACGACGCGCCATCCGTCCCGGTGCAGGGCCATGGTGACGTCGGTGTCCTCGGCGAGCGTGTCGTCGCTCATGCCGCCGATGCGCTCGAGCGCGCTGCGGCGGAAGGCGCCCACGGCCCCGGGGATCGTGGGCATGCAGCGCAGCATGTCGTACATGCGGCGGTCGAGGTTGAAGCCCATCACGTATTCGATGTGCTGCCAGGCCCCGATCAGGGAGTCCTTGTTGCCGACCTTCGCGTTGCCCGCGACCGCGCCGACGCGGTGGTCGCCGAAGGGCTGGACGAGCTCGCGGACGGTGGACGGCTCGAAGACCGTGTCGCCGTCCATCATCACGATCAGGTCGCACCGGGCGTTGGCCAGGCCCCTGTTGAGCGCCGCCGGCTTGCCCGCGTTGTGCTGGCGGACCACCCGGACGCCCGGCAGGCGCAGATTCTCGACGATGCGGGCCGTGCCGTCGGTCGAGCCGTCGTCGATGACGATGATCTCGATGGGGTGCTCGCTCGACATGAGTGAACGCACCGTGTTCTCGATGCACTTGGCCTCGTTGAACGCCGGGACCAGGACCGACACCGGTTCGGTGACGGGCGGCCCCCAGGAGAATCCGCGGCGCCGGACACGCCGGGCGTGCGCCCCGGACAGGAGGAGCATCAGGCCGAAGCGGGTGAAGACGAGGACGCCGATGACCGCGAGTCCGACGACGAGCACGTCCGTCACGTTGTCCGAGGCCTCGACGGCGTAGATCCACGCCTTGCCCTTGGCCAGTTCGACACCGTGCACGGGCGTGTGGGCGCTGGGTGCCCCGAGCGCCTCGGTGAGGTTGACGAAATCGTATCCCTGGCCCTGGAGCTGGGGCAGGAAGCGGTCGAGGGCGGCGACGGTCTGCGAGCGGTCGCCACCCGAGTCGTGCATCAGGACGATCGCGCCCTTGCCGCCCTTGGGCGTGGCGCGGCGGATGATCTCGTCGACGCCGGGGCGCTTCCAGTCCTCACTGTCGGTGTTGTTGACGACGGTGATGTACCCGCGGCTGCCGATGTACTTGGTGACCGGCCACGACTTGTCGTCCATGGCGTCGGCGAACGAGGAGTACGGCGGCCGGAACAGCGAGGTGCGGATGCCGGCCGCACCGGCCAGGGCCGTCTGGTTCTGGGTGAGTTCCCAGTCGATGCGGCTCTTGGACTGGTACGAGAGGTCGGGGTGGTTGAAGGTGTGCAGGCCGACCTCGTGACCCTCGTCGACCATGCGTTTGACCAGGTCCGGGTAGCGGGAGGCCATGGTGCCGGTGACGAAGAAGACGCCGTGCGCGTGGTGTTCCTTCAGGACGTCGAGGACCTTCGGGGTCCACTCCGGGTCGGGGCCGTCGTCGAAGGTGAGGACGAGCCGGTGCTCGGGCACGCTCATGCTGGTCTCGCGCCCGCCGCGGGTGTCGATGACGGGACCGCCGTCGAGGATCTTCTCAGGCACGTGATCGGTGGCGGCGGGCGGCTGGATGCGGTGGTCGGCGAGGATCTCGCTGTGCACGTACCCGCGGAGCATGAGCATCGCGAGCAGGGCGACAAGGAGCAGCGAAGGCAGCAGATAGCGCATGGGCAGGCGGCGACGCGGCGCCCTGCGGTTGCTGCGTGGGCGGGAGGACATTTACAGGATGCCGCTTTCCGGGAACGAGGCCGCTGACGGTCCGGCCGGACTCTGGCTCGGGTCGACGGGCGACGCGACGGGCGGCGCCGCGACGGTCTGGGTGCCGTCCTGGGCCGGGGAGTCCGACGGCTCGACGGGTGGTCCGCTGTCCGACGGGGACGGCTCGCCGGGGTCGGGTGAGCTGGGCTGCTCCGAGGGGCCGGGGCCCGGGTCGGGCGACTGGCCGGGGTCGGGCTTGCCCGGGCCGCCGGACGGCTTCGAGTCGGGCGACTTGCCGGGTTTGTCGCCCGGCTTGGCGCTCGCGCTGCCGCCCGGCCCGGTCGACGAGCCGACGCCCGGCTCGCTGGACGCCGCTCCCGTGCCGGAAGCGCTGGGATCGGCCGTGACACCCGTCGAGGAGGACGGCCTGGCCGCCGGGTCGGCGGGCAGCGGCGACGTGTCCACCTTGCCCGCGGGCTTGTCGCGGTCCTCGCCCGTGATGGGCAGCCAGGGAGCGCTCGAGTTTCCGGAGAGCAGCGTCGCCACGATGACCACGGCGTAGACCGCGCAGATCATCCCGACGATCGCGCCGAAGCGGCGGTACCTGCGGTTTCGCCGCCCCGAGTCGTCCACGAAGACCGGGACTTCCTTGTCGGCCGCGCCCTCGCGCCGCGCAGCGATGAGCTCGTCCAACTGGCGTCCTGCGCCGTCGAGTTGGACCGTTACTTCATTAGGATCGTGAGTCTGCCCGGAACGGGCATTTTCTCGCCAATGTTCCACCGTACGCACATCCCCCCAAGGACATGAACATTGGGTGCGCGCACGACGTACCGAGCACTCGTCGTTCGGACCGGGCCCCCACCCGATCCGAGCGCCCCCCTTATCACAATGCGCTCGGACCACGAATGTAGCGCACGCGGGTGACAGCCACGCCCAACCCTCAGTCCTGACTCATCATGATGAGTGCATCTATGGCCGGTATCCAGGCGCCTGGGGGCTTACGGAGCCAGTCGTTCTCCTCCGCGAGCGTGGCCGCCGCCGCACGGAGCGCGTCGATCCCCGGGTGCACGAGCCCCGTCGGCCACACCAGCGACACCGGCGACAGGGGCACGGGGTCGGTCAAGGGCCTCACGACGGAGCCGGGCATGGCCGGAAAGTCCCCAGCGGCGAGCACCGGGGTCCCCGTCTTGGCCATGATCCGCCGGAACTCCTCGACGCCTACGGCGAGCGGCGCGGGCGGCGCGACCGCTATCCCGCGCCCCTCGAAGAGCCGCCCGGCCAGGTCGGTCCACTCCGGTGTACGGGGATTGCCCGCGCCCGCGTACACCGTCTCGCCCGCGAGCCGCGCGAGCGGCACGGCGTCCAGGGCGGCGAGGGGATGGCCGTCGGGCAGGACCACCGTCATCGGCTCGTACCGCACGGGCTGCTGCGAAAGGCGCGCCCGCACCGCCGGATCGAGCCCCGCGTACCGCCCGAACGACGCGTCCAGGCGGCCCGCGGTCATCTCCGCGGCGGCGCCGGTCAGACCGCTCTCGTAGCGGGCCATCAGTTCGCACTGGGGGGCGAACTCGCGGGCCCGCTCCAGGATGCGCTCGAAGACGAGGCCGGGGCTGTTCACGTCGACGAGCAGCGGCCGCACCGCCCCTCCGGCCGGGCGGCGCGTGAAGGCGGCGAGCAGTTCGTCCTGCGCGTCGAGGACCCGCCGCGCGTACGGCAGCAGCCGCGCCCCGTCCGCGGTCAGGGCGACCTGGCGCGTGCTCCGTGCGAACAGCTCGGCGCCGAGCTCCCGTTCGAGCCGGCGGATGTCCCTGCTGAGGGCCTGCTGCGCGACGTACAGCCGGGCTGCGGCGCGCGTGAAGTGCAGCTCCTCGGCGACGGCGAGGAACGCGCGCAGCAGCCGGGGCTCCAGGTGGGCGGGGGCGGACGTGCCGGGCGCGGCTGACTGGTCGGGCATCCGGCGAACTTACAACGCCGGCGCGTGAATCGGTACGGAGAAGGTGTTGGACCGGGCGCCCGGCCCACGGCGACGCTGATCACATGCCCGACGCGATATCCGAGCCCGCCACCTCTCCCCTGACCTCCACCCACCGGCCACGGCCCAGCCGCTCCCCGTACGTCCGGCTCCTGTCCACGCCCGGCGCGCTCGCCTTCACGCTCGGGAACCTCCTCGCCCGCCTCCCCATGGGCATGTTCAGCGTCAGCGCCGTCATCATGATCGCCGGGGCGCGCGGCTCGTACGCGCTCGCCGGGGCCGTCACCGCGACCGGGATGGCCGCGACCGCGGTCGTCGCCCCGTGGACGGCACGCCTCGTGGACCGGTACGGGCAGGCCAGGATCGCCGTACCCGCCACGGCGGTCGCGGTCTGCGGATCGCTCGCTCTGCTCCTGTGCGTGCACTACGGAGCGCCCGACTGGACCCTCTTCGCGGCCTACGCGGCGACGGCGACCACGCCCAACACGGGCGGCATGTCACGCGCCCGCTGGGCCCATCTCCTCAAGGGCGACCCGGCCGCCCTGCACACCGCGAACTCCTTCGAACAGGCGGCGGACGAGCTGTGTTTCATGCTCGGCCCGGTGCTCGCCGCCTTCCTGTGCGGGTCGCTCTTCCCGGAGGCCGGCACCCTGATCGGCGCGGTCCTGCTGATCACCGGTGTACTGGTCTTCGCCGCGCAGCGCGCCACGGAACCGCCCACCCATGGGCGCACGGCCACGAAATCGCCCCTCCGCGCGCGCGGGATGCCCGTTCTCCTGGCGTCGTTCCTCGCCACCGGCGCCGTGTTCGGCTCGATGGAGGTGGTCACGATCGCGTTCGCGGACGAGGCGGGCCACAAGGCGGCGGCCGGCGCGGTCCTCGCACTCCAGGCGGCCGGTTCCTGCGTGGCGGGCCTGGTCTACGGGGCCGTGCGGCCCGCCGGCCCCGCGGCGCGCCGCCACCCCTGGTGCGTCGCCGCGATGACCGTACTGCTGGCCCTCCCCCTGCTCGCGGCGCTCACCGGCTCCCTCCTTGTCGTCGCCGGGGCTCTCCTTGTCGCCGGTATGGCGACGGCCCCGACGATGGTCACGGGCATGACGCTGGTCCAGGCCCGTACCCCCGAGGGCCAGTTGAACGAGGGCATGACCCTCGCCGTGACCGGCCTGCTCGGGGGCATCGCCTGCGGCGCGGCGGCGGGCGGCTCCGCGGTGGAGCGCCTCGGCCCCACCGCGGGTTACGCGGTCCCGGCCGCCGCGTCGGCGTGCGCGCTCGCACTCGCGCTCATCGGTTACGTACGCGGCGACGCACGCGACCGTACGTAGTCATCCGCGGCCGTCAGCACACCGCCGGTTTGCGCCACGAGCACTCCAGGTCGCCCTTGCGTTCGGAGACCGGCACGGAGCGCAGCGAGCGCGGCTTCACCGCCACCGCCGCGTCCGCGTCGGACTTCGCGAGCGTCACCACGATCGCGTCCTCAAGGGGCTTCACGGAGCCGACCAGGTAGTTGTTCTGGACGACGCTGTAGACGAGTTCACGTCCACCGGCGTCCTTCACATAGCCGGAGAGCGCGGACGCGCCGGTCAGGGAGCCGGTCTTGCCGCGGGCGTTGAGCGCGGCCGGTGTCCCGCACATCCGCGAGCGCAGCGTCCCGCCGACGAACCGGTCCGGGGCGCAGGCCACCGGCAGCGACTTGTACCAGTCGCCGAACCACGGCTCGGCGCGCACCGCGAGCAGCAGCTTCGCGATCTGGCCCGCCGGGATGTTGTCCATGCGGGAGAGCCCGGACCCGTCGGCCTGGCGCAGCCGCCCGGTGTCGACGCCGATGCCCTTCAGATAGCCGCTGATCGCCGCGAGCCCGTCGTCCCAGTTCCCCGCGCGGCCGGTCGCCTTCGCGCCCATGGCCTTGGTGAGGATCTCGGCGTGCATGTTGTTGCTCAGCTTCATGAAGGGGATCAGCAGGTCCTTCAGGGGCATGGAGTCGTGCGTGGCGAGCCGCACGGCGTCCTTCGGGGTGGCACGCCCGAGCTTCGTGCCGCCCGACACCTTCACGCCGTGCGCGGCGAGCGCGTCGCGGAACACGGAGGCCGCGTATCCGGTGGGCTCCCAGACGGTGACCCACTCCTTGGTGGTGCCTCCACCGACGGGGACGGTGCCGCTGACGGTGACGGTGTTCGTGCCGTGCTGCCGCTCGACGGTGAGGCTGTCGTCACCGCCGGCCGCGACGGTCGTGGCCCGCACGTCGATGTCCACGTAGTGGGTCCTCGGCGTGACGGTGATCTTTGGCTTGTCCCCGGCCTTCGCGCCCGGCGAGGCCTCGACGATCACCGTTCCGGTGTCGTAGTCGGTGTCGGGCGCGACGCTCAGGGCGGAGATCTGCGCCGAGTAGTACGAGGACTCGTCGTCGGCGGCCCACGAGCGGCCGAGGCGCTGGCTGTCGAACGCGGTGTCGTCGGCGACCAGGCGACCGCTGACCGACTTCACGCCCGACGCGGCGACCTCGGCGGCGAGCTCGTCGTAGTCCTTGGCGAGGGCGGTTGGGTCGCCGGTGCCGCGCAGATACAGATCGCCGTCGAGGACACTCCCCCGCCGCCGCCCGTCGCCGAGCACGTCGGTGGTGAACCGGTAGCCGGTACCCAGGAGTTCCGTCGCGGCGGTAGAGGTGAGGAGCTTGGTGTTGGACGCGGGCATCAGGCGTCCGGTGGGGTTGTGCTGGTAGATGATCTCGCCGCTCCTGGCGTCGGCGACGACGACGCTCGCCGCGCCACCCTCCATGGAGGGGTCGCCGAGGATGGTGTCGATGGCCTCGGGGAGGCCGGTGCTGTCGCCGTCGGCACCGGCCGGTGAGCCCCAGGTCAGGCCCGCCGCGAGCGCGGCGAGGGCGGGCCAGACGAGGTAACGCCGTTGACGTGCAAGGGGATTGAGGATTCGTCTCACAGGTCCGTCGGGTCTACTCATGCCTCAGGAGCATCCCGGATCGCGGCGCCCGGGAACAGGGTGCGTCAGCCGAGCCCTCACGAGTGGCCCATCGCGTAGGCCGCGCACAGGTTCACATCGAGGATGTAGGCGCCGGCGGCACTGCGCGGCCCCGCTCCCCGGATCGACGGGCTGCCCGTGCCCCATCCCCGTGATGCTGTACGTCTCTACGGCCACGCTCCGTCGGCCCGACGGAAGATCTGGTGCCGATACGCGGCCACGCTGTCGCTCACGTCGGCGACCTGGTCGGCGCCCTGGACATCGGTCCACTGCTTCCTCAGGTCGGTCATGTTCGGGCTCGACCGTGCAGTCGGCGCTGCCCTGGAAGACGGTCAGCCGCGGCCGGGGCCCGGCAAACCCGGGCCGCACCCGGTCGCCCCCACTGCTGCGCGGTCTGCGTGGCACCCGCGTACATGCGCACGTACGGCGACCCGGCGGCGGCCGCGCAGGGCGACGACGATATGGAGCCGGGCCATGGACAAGACTCATCGCGCACCTGCGGAACAACGACGGCACGACTGAGGCCCGGCTGCGATGCAGCCGGGCCTCAGTCTCACATGGGAATTGTGGAGATGGCGGGAATCGAACCCGCGTCCAACGGTGCAGCAGCAGGGCTTCTCCGTGTGCAGTTCGCTTCGATTTTCTCAGCCCCGGCGATCACGCGAACAAGTCTCCGACGGGCTCAGTCACTGTTTGATTTCCCATCGAACCCCGTGACCGGGCTCGACGGTTTAGTTCCCTAGATTATGCCAGGATCCGGGTCGGGAACATCCCCGGGCTGACACCCTTTTAGGGTCCTTCACTCACTGCTTATTAGGCAGCGAGGGCGAAGGACTGGGAATCGCTCTTAGAAGTGGCGATTATTGGTTGCGACATATGGTTAACGAGATCATTGTCGCTTCCTCGACACGCTTCCCCTGCTTCGACAGCCGCTGTCGAAACCGATCATCCCCATGTTGATTTTTCAAAACCGGATCTTTCGATCCGGGGCGTCCCGTCACCAGCGGGACAACACCCATCGTACGTGACCGACGGGCAACGGTGCCAGCCTATTACCGGCGGACCGGGCAGGACCCGAGCGCGGCGTCAGCGCTCCCGCGCCCGCTGCCGCCGCTTGGCCGACGCGATGGCGCGGTCCGAGTCCCTGCGGTCCTGCTGCTCGCGCAACGTCTGCCGTTTGTCGTACTCCTTCTTGCCCCTGGCGAGCGCGATCTCGGCCTTCGCCCGGCCGTCCTTGAAGTAGATCGCCAGCGGCACGATCGTGTGCCCGGTCTCCTGGGACTTCGACTCCAGCTTGTCGATCTCCTCGCGGTGCAGGAGCAGCTTGCGCTTGCGGCGCACGGAGTGGTTGGTCCAGGTGCCCTGGCTGTACTCGGGGATGTGGGCGTTGTGCAGCCACGCCTCGTTCCCGTCGATCTGGACGAAGCCGTCGACCAGCGAGGCGCGGCCCTGCCGCAGCGACTTCACCTCGGTGCCGGTCAGGACGATGCCCGCCTCGTACGTGTCGACGATGGCGTAGTCGTGGCGCGCCTTCTTGTTCTGCGCGACGATCTTGCGCTTGCCGTCCTTGTCCTTGCCGGACTTCCCGGACGCCCCCTGCTTGGGCTGTGATTCCTTCGGTACAAACATTCCCTTAGACATAGTGCAGCCATTTTCGCACTACGAGGGGCCCCCGAGGCCACTCAATACTGTCTCGGCCCGCTGTCGCGCGCCTTCCTCGGCCTCGAGGTCCGGGGTGATGCCCCGGCCGTCGACACCGCGGCCGGTGGGGGTGCGGTAGTGGCCGACGGTCAGTTCTGCGACGGAGCCGTCGGGAAGCCGGCTCGGCATCTGGACCGAGCCCTTGCCGAAGGTCTTCGAGCCCACGACGACCGCGCGGCCACGGTCCTGGAGGGCCCCGGTGAGCAGCTCGGCCGCACTCATCGTGCCGCTGTCGACGAGCGCGACCACCGGTCTGGAGGTGTCGCCGCCGCGCTCGGCGTGCAGGGCGCGCTGGCGTCCGCGTACGTCGTACGTCGCCACGAGCCCGCCGTCGAAGAACGCCGACGCCGCGGTGACCGCCTCCGTGACCAGGCCGCCCGAGTTGCCCCGCAGGTCGAGGAGGACGCCGTCGCCGTGGGGGGCGTCGCGCACGGCGGACCGTACGCGATCGCCCGAGCCCCTGGTGAAGGAGGCGACCTTGATCAGGACGGTGCCGCCGGGGAGGCGGGAGACGGTGACGGACTCGGTGGCGAGGTTCGCCCGGCGCAGGGTCTCGGTCCACGCGCGCGTGCCACGCGCCAGGCCGAGCCGGACCGCCGTCCCCGCGTGCTCGCCGCGCAGCAGGGAGACGACCTCGGTGACGGGGCGGCCGGTGACGGGCCGGCCGTCGACGGTGCGGAGCCGGTCGCCCGGGCGCAGGCCCGCGTGCGCCGCGGGGGACCCGGAACCGACCTTGGAGACCTCGATCCGGCCGTCGGCGGTACGCCGGGCCCAGAGGCCGACGCCCGTGTACTGGCCGTCGAGTTCCTGCTCGAACTCCTTGTACTCGCCCTGCGAGTAGACCGCGCCCCAGCGGTCGCCGCTGCGGCTGACGGCCTCCTCGGCGGCCTGCGTAGGGGACTTGCCGTCGGCCATCGCCTCGGCGGCCGCGTCTCGCACGTCCTCGTGTCCGCCGCCGACGGCCGAACCGGCCGGGCGCTCCTCGGACTTGCTGCCCTCGGCGCTCCACGAACCCGTCGCGACGCCGGTCGCGAGGACGCTCGCGAAGACCAATGTCAGGGCCGCCCCGCGGCCGAAGCGGCGGGGCCGGGAGAACAGCTCGGGGCCCGACATGACGGTGAGTCTAGGACAACGCGAAGCGCCGTACGGCTCGTTGAACCGCACGGCGCCCTGCAACTCCGGGGACTCTTGTCACACCTTCAGATACTTGCGCAATGCGAAGAACGCGGCGATCGCGGGCATCAGCAGGCCGATCGCGAGGACGAGCGGCAGCTTGGTCAGGACCGCGTCCCAGCCGATGAAGTTGATCAGGTTCAGCTTCTCGGAGAGCGCCAGACCGTGGTCGATCATGAAGTAGCGGCCCACGAGGAGCATGCCGCAGGCGACCACACCGCCGATGACTCCGGCGACGGCGGCCTCCATGATGAACGGCATCTGGATGTAGAAGCTGGACGCGCCGACCAGGCGCATGATGCCGGTCTCTCTGCGGCGGCTGAACGCCGAGACGCGCACCGTGTTGACGATCAGCATCAGCGCGACGACGAGCATCAGCGCCATCACGGCGAGCGCCGCCCAGTTCATGCCGTTGAGGAGTCCGAAGAGGTTGTCCAGGATGCCCTTCTGGTCCTGCACGGACTGGACCCCGTCACGCCCGTCGAAGGCGGTCGCGACGACCTGGTACCTCTCCGGGTCCTTGAGCTTGATCCGGTACGACTCCTGGAGCTGGTCCGGCGTCAGCGAGCTGGCCAGCGGGGAGTCGCCGAACTGCTCCTTGTAGTGCTTGTACGCCTGGTCCGCCGACTCGTGCGAGACCTTCTCGACGACCGGCATCTTGCCCAGGTCGGAGACGATCTGCTGCTTCTGCTCGGCGGTGACGGCTCCCTTGGCGCACTTCGGGTCCGACTCGGCGTCGCCCTTGTTGCACAGGAAGATCGAGACGTTGACCTTGTCGTACCAGTAGCCCTTCATCGTGCTCACCTGGTCACGCATGAGCAGCGAGCCGCCGAACAGGGCGAGCGAGAGGGCGACCGAGACGATGACCGCGAAGGTCATCGTGAGATTTCGGCGGAGACCGACGCCGATCTCCGACAGGACGAATTGGGCACGCATGGCGTCTGCTCAGGCCTTTCTCAGTGCTCTGGTGCTCACGGGGCTCAGTGCTGGTAGCCGTAGACGCCGCGCGACTGGTCGCGGACGAGACGGCCCTTCTCCAGTTCGATGACGCGCTTGCGCATCTGGTCCACGATCTGCTGATCGTGGGTGGCCATCACGACGGTCGTCCCGGTGCGGTTGATCCGGTCCAGCAGCTTCATGATGCCGACCGAGGTCTGCGGGTCGAGGTTGCCGGTCGGCTCGTCGGCGATCAGGAGCTTGGGGCGGTTCACGAAGGCGCGGGCGATGGCCACACGCTGCTGCTCACCGCCGGAGAGCTCGCCGGGCATCCGGTCCTCCTTGCCGCCCAGGCCGACGAGGTCGAGCACCTGGGGCACGGACTTGCGGATCTCGCCACGGGACTTGCCGATGACTTCCTGCGCGAAGGCGACGTTCTCGCCGACGGTCTTGTTGGGCAGGAGCCGGAAGTCCTGGAAGACCGTGCCGAGCTGGCGGCGCATCTGCGGCACCTTCCAGTTGGACAGTCGTGCCAGGTCCTTGCCCAGGACATGCACCTGGCCGTGGCTGGTGCGCTCCTCGCGCAGTACCAGCCGCAGGAACGTGGACTTTCCGGAGCCGGAGGATCCCACAAGGAAGACGAATTCGCCGCGCTCGACCTCGAGGGACACATCCCTGAGGGCGGGCCGGGTCTGCTTGGGGTAGGCCTTGGAGACGTTGTCGAATCGGATCACGGGTGCGCCTCGGTGCATCGTGGGCGTCGGGGGTAGGTGAGCGTGACCATACGCGAACCCGGCTCCGCGGCGCAGTCGGCGCCCTTGGTTGAGCGGTTTGTCCCGATGATTGCCCGGTCACAGGCGGGTCCTGACGGGAACGGAACGGGTCCAAAGGGGCAGCATCCGGGGAGGCGCGCCGAAAACCCCGGAAGCTGGCACAGTGGTAGGGGGAACGGTTGCGTTCCCCGGAGCGTTGTGCGGAGAGAATTACGCTGTGGCGGCTCCGCCGCGCGGGAGGAGGAAGAGCGCATGACCTATGACCGGCTGGTGTGCGCGAACTGCGCGGCGCCCGTGAGCGAGGGCCGCTGCCCCGTATGCCGGGCGAACCGTGAGCGACTTCAGCAGGAGAGCCCGTTCGCGGGTCTGCACCCGATGGCCCTGATAGTTCTTGTGGCTGTTCTCATCGCGGCGGTGGCGCTCCTCGCCCACCAGACCGTCTAAGACACGAAGAAGGGCCCGGAGCCATGCTCCGGGCCCTTCTCGCGTCACGTGCGGACGTACGCGCCTACGGCTGCCTAGGCAACCGTGCGGCCGCCGCCGACGAGGCGGGGCAGCAGGCGGAAGCCGATACCGCCGGCGATCATCGTCGCGGCGCCGATCAGCAGGAACGTGGTCTCGGCGGCGCCGGTCTCGGCCAGCTCACCGCCGGACTTGCCGTTCTGGACGGGCTGGGCGACCGGCACGGAGCCGGTGTCCTGCAGGCTGTCCTTGCCCTGGCCCTGCTCGACCGGGTTGTTGCCGCCGTCGGGGTCGGTGTTGCCGTTCCCGCCGCCGTGGTTGCCGCCGCCACCGCCGTGGTGGCCGCCGCCGTTACCGCCACCGTTGCCGCCGCCATTGCCCGGCGTGGTCGGGTCCTCGGTCGGCTCGGTGGGCTCCTCCGTCGGGTCCGTCGGCTCCGAGGTGGGCGGGTCCGTCGGCTCCTCGGTCGGCGGGTCCGTCGGCTCCTCGGTCGGCGGGTCCGTCGGGTCCTCGGTGGGCGGGTCCGTCGGGTCCTCCTCGCCGCCGATGGCGACACCGGCTGCGACACCGTCCTCGCCCGCGTGCACCTTCACGCCGGCGCCCGGAAGGTTGACGCCGATGTCGAGGGCCGAAGCGGCGCCCGCGGCGGTCAGCGACGCACCCGCCGCGATCACCGCACCGGCTGCTATCCGCGCGACACGGATGCGCGTCTTCTTGGTCATCTGCCTGCTACCCCCAGTAGCTAATCGTTGATGGAGCAGCGCGCGGGACGGGGGCCGCCCGGGGGTGGTCGGCGACTGCCTGCCTCTCCCCCGGTCCACACGCGTCCCACTGATACGCATGCCGCGCGTCAGCCTTCCCAGTTTTCATGTCAGCGTCAAGGTCGTTGCGTACGTGATGCCCGAAATCAGGGGAGTTGGCCGACGTACGGACATGTGACTGTGACGTAAAAGGCAACTGCCGCCCGGTGGGCGGCAGTTGCCTTGTCGACAAAGCTGGAAAAGACCTGAGGTTACTTCTCCTGCTGCTTGCGCCAGCGAATTCCCGCTTCGAGGAATCCGTCGATCTCGCCGTCGAGTACCGACTGCGGATTACCGACCTCGAATTCCGTCCGGAGGTCCTTGACCATCTGGTACGGGTGCAGGACATACGAACGCATCTGGTTTCCCCAGGAGCTGCCGCCGTCGCCCTTGAGGGCGTCCATCCTGGCCCGCTCCTCCTGACGCTGCCGCTCGAGGAGCTTGGCCTGGAGGACGTTCATCGCGGTCGCCTTGTTCTGGATCTGCGAGCGCTCGTTCTGGCAGGAGACCACGATGCCGGTGGGCAGGTGGGTCAGCCGGACCGCGGAGTCCGTCGTGTTCACGCCCTGGCCGCCGGGGCCCGAGGAGCGGTAGACGTCCACGCGCAGCTCCGACTCGTCGATCTCGACGTGGTCGGTCTGCTCGACGACCGGGAGCACCTCGACGCCCGCGAAGGACGTCTGACGGCGGCCCTGGTTGTCGAAGGGCGAGATACGGACCAGGCGGTGCGTGCCCTGCTCGACCGAGAGCGTCCCGTACGCGTACGGGATCTGCACGGCGAAGGTGGTCGACTTGATGCCGGCCTCTTCCGCGTACGACGTCTCGTAGACCTCGGTCTTGTAGCCGTGGCGCTCGGCCCAGCGCAGGTACATGCGCTGGAGCTGCTCGGCGAAGTCCGCGGCGTCGACGCCGCCCGCCTCGGCGCGGATGTTGACCAGCGCCTCGCGGGAGTCGTACTCACCGGACAGGAGGGTGCGGACCTCCATCTCGTCCAGCGCCTTCTTGACGGAGGTCAGCTCGGACTCGGCCTCGGCACGGGTGTCCGGGTCGTCCTCCTCCTCGGCCATCTCGAAGAGCACGCTCAGGTCGTCGATCCTGCCGCGCAGGGTCTCCGCCTTGCGCACCTCGGCCTGGAGGTGGCTCAGCTTGCTGGTGATCTTCTGTGCCGCGTCGGGGTCGTCCCACAGGGACGGTGCGGCTGCCTGCTCCTCGAGCACGGCGATATCTGCCCTCAGCTTGTCGAGGTCCAGGACGGCCTCGATCGACTCCATGGTCGAGGAGAGGGACTTGAGCTCTTCGGAAACGTCGACGACTGCCACGACACCAGCGTAACGGCTGGGGCAAGTGCTCCGGTCCTGGTGGCCGCGGGGCCGGGTCCGGGGGCCTGCCGGACCGCCTCAGGGAGAGGCAGGAGCCGACTGCCCGGGGTTCTTGCCCGGCGTCGCGTCCGCGTCGTCGCCGCCCACGGCCGCCCACGTGCCGATGCCGGCCGCCACCACCAGGACGGCTCCGGCCACGCCGAGCGTGATCCTCCGGCGCCGGGCGGAGGCGCGGTGGCGGGCCGAGCCGGGGCGGGGCGCTCCGGCCGCGCGAGGGGCGCGGGCGGTACCGCGGGCGCCGCCCGCCAGCTCGTCGGGGGCCGGGACGCGCATCGACGTGTGCGTGTCCCTGTTCGAGTCGGCCGGGGTTGCGCCGGGGACCAGCGGGACGGCGCCACGGCGGGCGGCGGGCGCCTCGGGCGCGGCCGGGGCGGCCTCCGGCTCCGGGTCGGGCTCGGTGTCCGGCTCGTCCACGTCCAGGGGCGCCATCCCGGCGAGCTGGGGCAGCTGCTCGCGCAGACGGGCCGCCAGCTCGGAGGCGCGCAGACGGGACGCGGGCGCCTTCGCCAGGCACTGGACGAGGAGCTGCCACAGCTCGTCGGGGATACCCGGGAGCGGGACGACCGTCTCCGTGACGTGCCGGCGCAGGATCGCACCGGGGTGGCCGCCGCCGAAGGGCGTGAACCCGGCGAGCAGCTCGTACAGGACCGTCGCCAGGGCGTAGATGTCGACGGCGGCGCGCGGCGGGAGACCCTCGATGAGTTCGGGGGCGAGGTAGTCCGGGGTGCCGATGATCTTCGTGGCGCGGGTGCGGCGCGGGGAGTCGATGAGCTTGGCGACGCCGAAGTCGGTCAGGAGCGCCGGGTGGGAGCCTCCGGGGCCGAGGGGGCCCTGCATGTCCAGGAGGACGTTCTCCGGCTTCACATCGCGGTGCACGATCCCGGCGGCGTGCGCGGCGGCGAGCCCGTCCGCGATGTCCGCGACGATGGCTACCGCGGCCTCGGGGGCCAGGCGCCGTTCACGGTCGAGCCGGGTGCGCAGGTCGGTGCCCCGTACGAGGTCCATGACCAGGGCCAGGTCGTTCCCGTCGACCACCAGGTCACGGACGCCGACCACGCGCGGGTGGTCGAGGCTGAGCAGGGCGGTGCGCTCCTGGACGAAGCGGCCCACGAGCTCCTGGTCGGAGGCCAGGTCCTCACGCAACAGCTTGATGGCGACGGGCCCCTCGGGTCCCTCGCCCAGCCACACCGTGCCGGCGCTGCCGCGTCCCAGGATCTGGTTCGCGGTGTACCGGCTGCCGATCTTCCGTGCCAAGACTGCTCCTACAGACGCGTGTTGGCGCCCAAGCTACGCGGCTCGGACGCCAACCATCACATCCCCGGGGGAAATCACCCTCTGGAAGTCGACAAATCTCCAACATCACGCCCAACGCCGGGCGCGCGTGGCTCACTTCAGTTGCCGGAGCCCCCGCTGCCGCTTCCCAGGTCGCCGATCCAGCCGGTGACCGTGTCGTACCAGTCCGACAGCTGGGCCCAGTAACCCTTGCCCGTGCCGATCCAGTCCTGGAGCGGGGTGAACTCCCAGACGAGCCAGCTCACCACGAACAACATGACGATCATGAAGAGGCAGCCCTTGAGGCAGCCGAGCCCCGGAATCTTCATCCGGTTCGCGCTGCGCTGCCGCGGCTCACGCTGCGGCGCCTGCGGCTGCGGCTGGCGGGGCTGCTGCGGCGGCGCGTACTGCTGCTGCTGGGGCTGCGGCGCGTACCGCTGGGGCGGCTGCTGCTGCGGCTGCTGCCGACGGGGCTGCTGGGGCGCGTACTGCTGCTGGGGCTGCTGCTGGGGCTGCTGCTGCGGGTGCCCCTGCTGGCGCTGCGGCCGACGGCGCAGCGGGTCGTCGTTCGGGTCCAGGTACTGGACCTGCGTCTGCTCGTTGCGGTCGCGGGCCGCCCGCATCTGGTTCTGCCAGGGGTGCGGGTCGTCCGGGTTCGCGCCCGGCTGGTGCGGCGGGACCGGCGGCATGACGGCCGTCGGGTCGGCCGCGCCCCGGTTCGGCAGGACCGAGGTGGGGTCGGCGTCACCCATGCCGGTGGACTGCATGACGCTCGTCGCCGCGTTCGGGTCGTACGAGCCCGCGTTACTGGGCAGGACCTGCGTCGGGTCTGCCGCGCCGGGCATGCCGGGCACCTGGGCGGGCGCCGGGTCCGGCATGAGGAGGGCGCCGACGCCCTCGGCGGCCGCGATCTGCGCGGAGTTCGCGTGCACGCCGATCCCCTCGGCGACGGCGCGCAGGCCGCGGGCGAGGTTCTCGGCGCTGGGGCGCTCCTCGGGGTTCTTGCGCAGGCAGCGCTCTATGACCGTCCACAGCGGGTCGGGCACCGTGGACGGGCGGCGCGGTTCGGCGCTCAGGTGCTGGTGCAGGACCTCGAGCGCGGAGCCCCCGGAGAACGGCGGCCGGCCCGTGACCAGCTCGTACAGCAGGATTCCGGCGCCGTAGATGTCCACCGCGCTGGTCTGCGGGCGGCCCTCGGCGGACTCCGGCGCGACGTACGCGGGCGTGCCGACGAATTCGTGGGTGCGGGTCAGGCCCGGGGAGTCGGCGAGGCGGGCGATGCCGAAGTCGGTGAGCATCGGGTGCATCTCACCGCCGCCCTGCTTCAGCAGGACGTTCGCCGGCTTCAGGTCGCGGTGCACGACGCCGTCCGCGTGGCTCGCCGCGAGCGCGTCCGCGACCTGGGCGGTCAGCAGGGACGCGGCCACCGGAGAGAAGGGGCCGTTCTCGCGGAGGTAGCGGTGCAGGTCGGGGCCTTCGACCAGGTCCATGACGAGCGCGAGAAGCTCGCCCTCGACGACCAGGTCGCGGGTGCGCACGATGTTCGGGTGCGTCAGGCGGAGCAGCACGGAGCGCTCGCGCAGGAAGCGCATCACGACATCCGCGTCGTTGGCGAGCTCCTCCTTGAGGACCTTGATCGCCACGGTCTCGCCGGGCTGCCCGGCGACGGCCGCCTCGGCCCCCGCGGTCTCCCGCTGGCGGGCCCGCCAGACGGTGCCCGTGGCGCCGCGTCCGATCGGCTCCTCGAGCAGGTATTTACTGCCTACCGGCCGCACGTCATGCGCTCCCTGCTTGCTGCGTACTGGCGTACTGCTTGGTCTTGCTCGTTCTTGGGTGTTCCGACCCACTGTAGTGCCGTCGAACAACCCACTGTCTGTTGATCTTCCGCGACTCCCCCGCCCGCCGGAGCCGCGTTCGACGGAAAGACGCTCGGGGTGGGCTGTTGGTTGCCGCCGGCAAGGGCGTGGGCGGTCCCAAGCGGCATCATGCAGGCACTTTTGCGGGCAGAGCCGACCAATCAAGATCACTTACGGGTGGCCGACGGGCGTGTTGTCGGTGGCAAGTGCGAGGATGCCTCTCGTACTGGCCTACGTGCCCGTTGTGCGGTGGGGGATCTGCGGTGGGGTGACCGCGGTGCAGCCCCTTCCCGGGCGCCCGCGCAGAAGGGACCGCTGACGCGATGCAGATCCGGCTGACCGTCGTAGACCCCCTGGGGACGCGCCCCGACCCGCAAGGCCGCGCGGCGTCGTGCGACGTGCTGGTCACCGCCCCGGCGGGCACCGCGCTCGCCGCGGTGGCCTCCGCCCTGGTGGCGGCCGTCGCGGGCGGTGAGGGCACGGCGATTCTCTACGCGGGACCCGAGCGGCTCGACGGGCAGCGGTGCACGCTGGGCGAGCCGCCGCTGACCGACGGGGCCGTGCTGTCCCTGGGCGTTCCCGCCGAGCCGGGTCCCGAGATCGACGGCGCCGCGGCGCAGCTCCATGTGGTGGCGGGGCCCGACGCGGGCGGTGTGCATCTGCTGCACGGCGGCGAGATCCGCGTGGGCCGCTCCGCGGACGCCGATGTCGCCCTCGACGACCCCGATGTGTCCCGGATGCACTGCGCTGTGACACTCGGCACCGACGGCCGGGTGACGGTCACGGATCTGGGCTCGACGAACGGGACGACGGTCGACGGCAGCCCCGTCGGGGACCGTCCCGCCCGGCTCGCCCCCGGCGCCCTCCTGCGCCTCGGCGAGTCCACTCTGCGGCTGGCCCCCGAGGGTGCCGCGGGTTCCTCGGCTTTCACCGGTTTCTCAGGTTCCCCGGGATCCGTACTGCGGACGGCGCCCGACGGCGAGGGCCACGTACGCGTGACGGCCCCGGACACGGGCGCCCTCGAAGACCCCTCCGCCGATCCCGCTCTCGCGGGCGAGACCCGGCACGCGTACGGGCCCGCCGCGCTCGCCGCCGGTTCCGGCCCCGTGGTGCCCGAGCAGGGCGGGCCGCCCGCCGTCGAGAGCACGCCGACCATCACCCCCGCGCGCGGGACACCCATGCCGCGCGAGCAGCGCAGACGCGGCGGGCTCGGCGCCTGGGCACGGCGCCTGGCCGGCGGGCGCACGGGCGAGGACGCGTCCCCGTACGACAGCGGCGCCTACGACGGCGAGCCGCCGCACATCCCCGAGACCTTCGCGCCCGCCTCCCCCTCCTCCAGGGGATCCTCCGAGGCGTGGCCCGACGCCGCCGCGCTGCTGCTCACCGCGCTCGGTCCGGGGCCCCGGCTCTGGGAGCGCGGCCCCGAGCACCCCGAGGCGCTCGCGGTGCGGCTGGGCACGGACGACCGGACGTCCCCGGACCGCACGGGGCTGCTGCCCGGCGTGCCGGTGACGGTGGGGCTGCGGGAGGCGGGCGCGCTCGGTCTCGCCGGGCCGCGGGCGCGGCTGTCGGGCGTGGCCCGTTCCGTCGTCGCGCAGCTCGCCGCGCTGCACTCGCCGGACGTGCTGGAGATCGTCCTGGTCAGCACGGACCGGTCGCGCGGCGTCCAGGACCGCGCGGCCGAGTGGTCCTGGCTCGGCTGGCTCCCCCATCTGCGTCCCGCGCACGGCCAGGACTGCCGGCTCCTCCTGGCGTACGACCGCGAGCAGGCGGTGGCCCGCACGGGCGAGCTCGTGCGCCGCCTCGACGACCACATCGCGGATGAGTCGCGCCGCCCGGACGCCGGGACGGCGGCCGCCCGCGTGGGGCAGCAGCAGGCCGGCTTCGGGCCCATGGTGCCGAGGTCCCGTTCGGGTGAAGCCGCCGACGCCGGGGAGCGCGGTGGCCGTATGACCGCGCCCGGGCCGTACGGGCACGAGGGTGCGGGAGGCCGGTCCGACGCCACAGCGGACGGCCGTGGGGATTTCAGGCCCACCACGGACCGGGACGGGCGCGCGTCGGAGTACGCCGCCGGGCACCCTGCCGCGGAGGAGACCTGGCCGCCCGGGACGTCACAGGGACCCGGCGCCGGGCACCGCTGGACCGGCCCGCTGACCGTTCTCGTCGTCGACGGGGACCCGGGGTCGGCCGGGCTGCGCGAAGCCACCGTGCGGCTCGCGACGGAAGGGGGCCGGGCCGGGATCCACGTCATCTGTCTCGCCGAGGCCCCCTCGTCCTCGCCCGCGTCGCCGGTCACCCAGACCTATGAGATGGCGTGCGCCGTGTCGCCCGCGTTCAAGTCGTGCGGCGCCGTCGCGCTGCTCAGCGGGGACGTGGCGACGGCTCTGCGGCTGTTGCGGACGTCCCACGGCCAGGTCGTCGGGCACGGGACGGTCGCCGCGATCGACGCGGTGTCGGCGGCCTGGGCCGAGCGCTTCGCGCGGGCCCTCGCCCCCTTGCGCACCGACAGCGGCCCGAGCGAGCCGCACCCCAGGGTCTCGGCCCCTCTACCCCAAATCTCCCGCCTCCTGGACGAGTTGGGGCTCGCGCGGGCCACGCCCGCATCCCTGATGGCCCGCTGGGCCGCCGCCGGGGACGACACGGAGGCGCTCGGCGGGCGCGCCTGGGCCGTGCTCGGCGCCGGGCCGCGCGGCCCGGTCGTCGTGGACCTGGCCGCGGAGGGCCCCCATCTCCTGATCGAGGGCCCTGCGGGCAGCGGCCGTACGGAGCTGCTGCGCTCGATCGGCGCCTCGCTCGCGGCGGCCGAGCGGCCGGACCGGCTCGGGCTCGTCCTCGTCGACGGCCGGGACGGCACGGGCGGCGCCGACCGGGGCGACGGACTGCGCGTCTGCACGGACCTGCCGCACGTCACGACCCATCTGGCGGCCAACGACCCGGTGCGTATGCGGGAGTTCGCCCAGTCGCTCGCCGCCGAGCTGAAGCGCCGTGCCGAGCTGCTCGGGCGGCAGCACTTCGCCGAGTGGCACACCCAGCGCGAGGTGTCGGGCCGGATGGTCTCCCAGCGCCCCGCGCCGCCGCGCACGTCCGACCAGGGCGCCGGGGACCTGGAGGCGCCGCCCAGCTCGACCATGCGCCTGCGGCCCGCCGCCGCCCGCAAGGAGGCCGATCCGGCGCCGCCCCTGCCCCGGCTGGTTGTTTTGGTGGACGACCTGGACGCGCTGCTCTCGCCGCCGCTCGGCTCGCCGGGTCGGCCCGCCGCGGGATCCGTCGTACGGGCCCTGGAGGCCGTCGTCCGGGACGGCGAGCGGCTCGGGGTGCATCTGGTCGCGGCCCGCGCGTCCGGTTCCGAGCCGGCGTGGGGTGTGGCGCTGCGGGTCGCGCTCGACGCCCCGCCGGCCGGTCCCGACGATCCGGCGCCCGGCCGCGGCCGGCTCTCCGGCGCCGACGGACGCGAGCTGGCGTTCCAGGCGGGCCGGGTCACGGGGCGCATCCCCCGTACGGCCACGCAGCGGCCCACGGTGGTGCCGCTCGACTGGACGCGGATGGGCGACCCGCCGACCCGGCGTCCCGTAAGGGAGCTGGGGAACGGCCCGACCGATCTCGCCCTGCTGGCCAGCGCGCTGGAGCGGGCCGCTCGTTCCGTCGCGGCACGGGAGGTGCCGTCCCTCCTGTGACGGCACGTCCGGCAGGACGGCCCGAGAATTCCCAACTCGCATGTTCAAGGCCGACATCACGACCCCGTCACGATCTTGGAGCTGACACCGCAGGTGCCCTTGCCGGGTGTCCCCGGCCGGGCGTAGAACCAGACGCCACGGGACAGCGCACATACGTACGTTCAGCGTTCGGGACGTACGTTCAGCGTTCGCGACGAGAACGGGGCAGCGATGCGCAGCATTCGTACACGCACGACATCAAGGGCGTCCAGGACGCCCGGGGCAGCGAAAGCCGCGGCGGCAGTTCTGACCGCGGGCGCCCTCGCGCTGACGCTGACCGCCTGTGGCGGCGGGGACGGCAAGGAGAAGAGCGGCAAGGACCCGAGCGGCGGCGAGAGCAGCAGCGCCTCCGTCAAGCTTCCCAAGCTCGACGGGCAGACCCTGGAGGTCGCGGCCGTCTGGACCGGGCCGGAGCAGGAAAACTTCACCAAGGTCCTCAAGGAGTTCGAGAAGCGCACCGGCGCCAAGGTCAACTTCGTGCCGACGGGCAACAACACCGCCACGTTCCTCAGTACGAAGATCGAGGGCGGCAAGCCGCCGGACGTGGCGTTCCTGCCGCAGGTCGGCGTGCTGCACCAGTTCGCCGACAAGGGCTGGATCAAGCCGCTGGGCAGCGAGGCGCAGGCCCAGGTCGACAAGAACTTCTCGGCCGGCTGGAAGAACCTCGGGGCGTACAAGGGCAAGCAGTACGGCGTCTATGTGAAGGCCGCCAACAAGTCGCTGGTCTGGTACAACACGGCCGCGTTCGAGGCGGCCGGGATCTCCAAGACCCCGAAGACGTGGGCCGACTTCCTGTCCACCGCGCAGACCCTGTCCGACGCGGGCTCCCCCGCGGTCTCCATCGGCGGCGCGGACGGCTGGACGCTCACCGACTGGTTCGAGAACATCTACCTCTCCCAGGCGGGCCCGGAGAAGTACGACCAGCTCGCCGCCCACAAGATCAAGTGGACGGACCCCTCCGTGAAGGAGGCGCTGACCACGCTCGCCCAGCTGTGGGGCAAGGACGACCTGATCGCGGGCGGCCGCAAGGGCGCGCTCGGCACGGAGTTCCCGAAGTCCGTCACGCAGACGTTCTCCGGTGACACCCCCGCGGCCATGGTCTACGAGGGCGACTTCGTGACCGCCAACATCAACGCGGACACCAAGGCCAAGGTCGGCACGGACGCCAAGGTCTTCCCGTTCCCCGCGGTCGGCGACAAGGCCCCCGTGGTCAGCGGCGGCGACGTGGCCGTGGCGCTCAAGGGCGGCAAGGGTGCCCAGGCCCTCGTCACCTTCCTCTCCTCGACCGACGCGGCCGAGATCTGGGCGGCGCAGGGCGGCTACATCTCCCCCAACAAGGAGATGGACACCTCCAAGTACAAGGACGCGGTGACCCGGGACATCGCGAAGGCGCTGCTCGCGGCGGGCGACGACTTCCGCTTCGACATGTCCGACCAGGCGCCCGCGGCGTTCGGCGGCACGCAGGGCGTCGGTGAGTGGAAGGGCCTCCAGGACTTCCTGAAGAACCCGAAGGACGTCGCCGGGACCCAGCGCCAACTCGAGGCCGACGCCGCCAAGGCGTACAAGAACGGCTGACGGCGCGGTATGCCGTCCTCCGTGGCGAAGGCGGGAGGCGCCGGCGCACTGCCGCCGGCGCCGTCCGCAACACCGCGCAAGAGCGTGATCGGGACCCGGCCGTGGGTGGCGGCGCTGTTTCTGCTGCCCGCGCTCGTCCTGCTCGGCGCGCTCGTGGTCTACCCGATCGGGTACTCGGTCTGGCGCAGCCTCTACGACTCCGGCGGCTCCCACTTCGTCGGCGTCGACAACTACGTCGACATCTTCCGCGACGACCAGACGCTGATCGCGGTCAGGAACACGGCGATCTGGGTGGCCGTGGCGCCGGCCCTGTGCACGGCGCTCGGCCTGATCTTCGCCGTGCTGACCGAACGGGTGCGCTGGGGCACGGCGTTCAAGCTGATCGTCTTCATGCCGATGGCGATCTCGATGCTGGCGGCGGGCATCATCTTCCGCCTGGTCTACGAGCAGGACCCGAACCAGGGCGCGGCCAACGCGATCGTCACGTCCGTGCACGACGCGTTCACGGACGCCTCCGTCTACCCGAAGGCGCGCCCCGCCATCGGCAGTGACCTCAAGGCGTCCGGCGGCGGGTCGTTCACCACGAAGCAGACCGCGCAGGCCGGCACCCCGGCGTTCCTGCCGCTGGTCGGCATCGCGCCCGACAAGGTGCCGGGCAGCCCGCAGAACGCCAAGCCCGCAACGGCCGGGGGCGACAAGGTCACGGGCACGGTCTGGCTGGACTTCAAGCTCGGCGGAGGCGGTGAGAAGGGCGCCGTCGACGCGGGCGAGAAGGCCCTGAAGGGCGTCAAGGTGGAGGCGGTACGAGGCGGCAAGGTCGTCGCGTCCACCACCAGCGGCGCCGACGGCACCTTCACTCTGCCCAAGACGGCGGACGGCGCCCAACTCCGCCTGCCGGGCTCGAACTTCACGACCGCCTACAACGGCATCGAGTGGCTCGGCCCGGCCCTGGTGACACCGTCGATCATCGGCGCGTACGCCTGGATGTGGGCGGGCTTCGCGATGGTCCTGATCGCGGCCGGGCTCGCGGGCATCGACCGTAACCTCCTGGAGGCGGCGCGCGTCGACGGGGCGAACGAGTGGCAGGTGTTCCGCAAGGTCACCGTGCCGCTGCTCGCGCCGGTCCTCACCGTCGTCCTGGTCACGCTGATGATCAACGTGATGAAGATCTTCGACCTGATCTACATCATCGCCCCGCAGCCGTCCCAGGACGACGCCAACGTCCTGGCCCTCCAGCTGTTCCTGTCCGCGTTCGGTGGCCAGGGGAACTTCGGCGCGGGCAGCGCCATCGGCGTGCTGCTCCTGCTGCTCGTCCTCCCGGTGATGTGGGTCAACATCCGCCGGCTGCGGAAGGAGCGTCAGCGGTGACCGCACTCGACACGTCCGTGCGCGCCAAGCGTTCGCTCGCCGCCCGGATCGCGAGCGGCGCGGCGGGCGGTGCGCTGCGCGCCTTCCTGCTCGTGGTCGGCCTGTTCTGGCTGGTGCCGACCTTCGGGCTGCTGGTCTCCTCGTTCCGCGATCCGACGGACATCGCCGCGTCGGGCTGGTGGAAGGTCTTCACCGCCCCGGCCCAGCTGACGACCAAGAGCTATCAGTCGCTCCTGGAGAAGGACGAGATCACCCACGCCCTGTTCAACACGATCTGGATCACGGTCCCGGCGACGCTCCTCGTCGTGATCATCGGGTCGATGGCCGGATACGCCTTCGCCTGCATGGACTTCAAGGGCCGCGACGGCTGGTTCATGGCGGTCGTCGGGCTGCTGGTGGTGCCGGTGCAGGTGGCGCTGATCCCGCTCTCCGAACTCTTCGGGAAGATCGGCATCTTCGGCAGCATCATCGGCGTCATCCTGTTCCACGTCGGCTTCGGACTGCCGTTCGCGATCTTCCTGTTGCGCAACTTCTTCGCGGAGATCCCCCGTGAACTCCTGGAGGCGGCGCGGCTCGACGGCGCGGGAGAGGCGCGGCTCTTCGCGACGGTGGTCCTGCCGCTCGGCGGACCGGCCATCGCGTCGCTCGGCATCTTCCAGTTCCTGTGGGTGTGGAACGACATGCTGGTCGCGCTGATCTTCTCCGACTCCGGCTCGCAGCCGCTGACGGTCGCACTCCAGCAGCAGGTACGGCAGTTCAGCGGGAACATCGAGATCCTGGCACCCGGCGCCTTCATCTCCATGGTGATCCCGCTGGCCGTGTTCTTCGCCTTCCAGCGGCAGTTCGTGTCCGGCGTGATGGCAGGAGCGGTGAAATAGCCGCATCCGCAGGCGAATTGAGGGGCGGACCGGTCACGGTTCGCCCCTCTTCGGTAACCGAGGTCCCCCGTATGCCACAACTGGCGTAACCGGATCACTCCATCGGCCGTTGCCGGGCAGTCTGCCCGTGCCGACCCATGGATGCGCCTTGCCCCGGTTCAGTGTCATCGTCCCCGTGTACAAGGTGCAGGCCTACCTGCACGCGTGCCTCGAATCCGTCCTGGAACAGTCGTGTTCCGATCTCGAGGTGATCGCGGTCGACGACTGCTCGCCGGACGCGAGCGGGGCGATCGCCGACGAGTTCGCGGCGCGGGACAAGCGGGTGCGGACGGTGCGCCTGCGGGAGAACGTGGGGCTGGGCCGGGCCCGCAACGCCGGTCTCGAACACGCCACCGGCGACTACGTCCTCTTCCTCGACAGCGACGACACCCTCACGCCGGGCGCGCTCCAGGCGATCACGGACCGTATCGAGGCGACCGGCGGTCCCGACGTCCTGGTCTACGACTACGCCCGCACGTACTGGACGGGCGAGGCCGTGCGCAACCAGTACGCGGACCGCCTCACGCAGGACGGACCGGCACCGTTCGCCCTCGTCGACCGGCCCGAGATCCTCCAACTCCTCATGGTGGCCTGGAACAAGGCGTACCGGCGCGCCTTCGTCGAGGAGCAGGGCTTCGTCTTCCCGCCCGGCTACTACGAGGACACTCCCTGGACCTATCCGGTCCTGATGTCGGCGCGGACGATCGCCACCCTCGACCGGGTCTGCGTCCACTACCGCCAGCGCCGCCGGGGCAACATCCTGGGCACCACGTCCCGCGAGCACTTCGACGTCTTCGACCAGTACGACCGGGTCTTCGCGTTCCTCGACGCACACCCAGAACTCACGGACGCGTGGCGCCCGTTGCTGTTCCGGCGGATGGTCGAGCACTTCGCCACGGTGTTCACGCATCCGGACCGGCTGCCGCGCGGCTCCCGCCCCGACTTCCTGCGCAGGGCCCGCGCGCACTACCGGCGCTACCGCGTTCCCGGCGCGCCCGTCGCCGCCCGCGACCGGCTCCGGCACGGCCTGGTGCGGCTCGGTTCGCACCGCACGTACCGGTCGCTGGCCGCGGTGATGCGCTGCGTGCGGCGGGTCCGGGGGCCCGCGGGCCGGCTGCGGCGCGCGACCCGGGCGGCCGCCCTCCAGGCGCACTACCGCGTCCAGCTGCTGCTCCCGGTGCGTGCGGACCGTGCCGTGTTCTCCAGCTACTGGGGGCGCGGCCACGGCTGCAACCCGGGCGCCCTGGAAGCCGCGTTCCGCACGTACGCGCCGCACGTCGCCACCGCGTGGATCGCCGAGCCCGAGCACCACCACACCCTGCCGTCCGGCACCCGCGCCCTGAGTCCCGGGACCGCCGCCTACTGGACGGCGCTGGCCCGTTCCAAGTACCTGGTCAACAACGTCGACTTCGACCACAGGCTGGTCAAGCGCCCCGGCCAGGTCGTGATCCAGACCCGGCACGGCACACCCCTGAAGAAGATGGGCCTCGACCTCCAGGACCATCCGGCGGCGGCCCGCGGCCAGGACTTCGGCCGGCTCCTGCGCTCCGCCGACACCTGGGACTACGTCCTGTCCGCCAACCGGCACTCCACCCTCGTGTGGGAGCGCGTCTATCCGTCCGCGTACACGACGCTGGAGTACGGGTATCCGCGCAACGACGCCCTCCACCGGGCGAGTTCGCGGGACGTGGCCCGCGTCCGCGAGAGCCTCGGCATCCCGGAGGGCGCGACGGCGATCCTGTACGCGCCGACCCACCGCGACTACCGCCGCACCCAGTCCTGCGCCCTCGACCTGCAGCGGGTGCTGCGCCGGCTCGGCACGGACTTCGTCGTCCTGACCCGCGCCCACCCGCTTGACCCGGCGCCTCTCGCGCAGAGCGCCGGACGCCTCATCGACGTCTCCGGCCACGCGAGCGTCGAGTCGCTGTGCCTGGCGGCGGACGCCCTCGTCACCGACTACTCGTCCCTGATGTTCGACTACGCCAACCTCGACCGGCCCATCGTGATCCACGCCGACGACTGGGAGGCGTACGAGGCGTCGCGGGGCACGTACTTCGACCTGCGCGCGTCCCCGCCCGGCGCCGTCGCCCGCAGCGAGGACGAGCTGATCGACATCTTCGCGACCGGGCACTGGAGCGGCTCGCGCTCGGCGCAGCTGCGGGCCGCGTTCCGCCGGCGGTTCTGCCCGTACGACGACGGGCGGGCGGCCGAGCGGGTCGTGCGGCACGTCGTGCTCGGCGAGGAGCCGCGGTCCCTGCGCGAGGTGCCGCTCACCGGGCCGCGCCGTGCGCCCGCGGGTGAGCCGGTCGGCCCGCGCTCCTGAGCCGCGAAGGCGCGGGCCCGGGCCTCACCGCTCCAGCAGGGCGAACAGCTCCTCCCAGCGTTCCAGGACGCGCTCCTCGGAGAACCGCTGCACATTGACCCTGGCCCGCTCCCCCATGGCGTCCCGCAGCCGCGGGTTGCCGGTGAGGCGCAGGAGGCGGTCGGCGAGCGCCGCAATGTCGCCGGGGGGTGCGAGGAGCCCGTCCTCGCCGTCGCGCACGATCTCCCGCACCCCGGGCGCGCAGTCGAACGCGGCGCACGGCACGGCGCTCGCCATGGCCTCCATCAGCGCGAGGGGGAAGCCCTCGCCGCGCGACGACTGGACGAACACGGCGCTCTCGGCGAGCGCGCCCGCCACGTCGTCCGTGCGGCCCATCCACTGCACGGATCGGTCGAGGCCCAGCTCGGTGCACTGGTGCCGCAGGTCCGGCTCGTCGGATCCGGCGCCGTAGATCCGCAGGGTCCAGTCGGGCCGGTGCGGGGCGACCTCGGCCCAGGTGTCGACGAGCATGTCGATGCCCTTCTGGTCGGCGAGGCGGCCGATGCTGCTCACGACCTTCGCGGTGCGCGGCGAGGGGATCTCCGGGAGGTGGGCGAGGGCGTTCGGCATGGCGCCGACGTTGTGCATGCCGTCGGCGATCCAGTCGTCGGCGTCCTCCTGGGTGAGCGCGAGCCAGCGGTCGGCGGACGGGTAGTTCCGCTTGACGGAGCGGTAGCGGTGGCAGGCCCGTGTGTAGGCATACGACTCGTGGCTCATGCCGATGATCCGCAGGCCCGCGGTGTCCGCCTCGCGCAGCCACTCCATGGGCCACACCTGGGTGACGACGGCGACGGCGCCGGGGCGGGCGGCGCGGAAGAGCTCCGAGAGGCGGGCGACGGCGCGCCCGCGGTCCGCGAGGCGCCGGGCTTCGCGGCGGTGCGCGGCGGGGCTGAGGCGGTTCAGGCCGCGCACGGGGCGCGGGGTCGGGGGGTGGGCGGGGTAGAGGCTGGTCACCTCGTAGCCGAGGTCGGCGGGGAGGGTGAGTTTGAGCTCCGCCTCGTGGACGCCGATGACGTGCACGCGGTGGCCCACGCCCAGGAAGAGGCGGGCCATCTGGTGGGTCCAGGCGGTGACACCGCCCAGTTCGTCGACGGTGTTGGCGACGAGGAAGAGGTCGCGGCCCGTGCGCGGGGCGGTCGCGGAGGTCATGCGCGGGCCTTCTTCCCGAGGATGAGATCGGCGGCCGCGCGGGCGGCGCCGCCGTCGTCGTACGAGCCGAACTCGGCGGCGAACGCGCGGCGTGCCGCCTGCCACTCCCCGTCCGCCTTCTTGAGCCCGTCGAGGGTCCGCAGCAGTTCCTCCTGCGTCTCGACGACGGGCCCGCCGGCGCGCTTGCGCAGGTCGAAGTAGGTGCCGCGGTCCGCCGCGTAGGCGTCGAGGTCCGGCGCGAAGTGGACGAGGGGCCGGTCGAGGAGGGCGTAGTCGAACATGATCGACGAGTAGTCGGTGATCAACACGTCGGCGAGGACGAGGAGTTCGCTCACGTCGTGGTGGCCGGAGACGTCGATGACGGTTCCGGGCGGGGTGACCGGGAGGCTCGCCGCCTCCATGTAGTGGGCGCGCACGAGCAGGACGTGCGTGTCGCCGAAGCGCCCGGCGAATTCCCTTACATCGAGCGGCAGTCGAACGGTCTGCCCGTTCTTCGGGACGCCGCGGAACGTGGGGGCGTACAGCACCACCGTGCGATGGTCCGGGATGCCGAGTTCCGTGGCGAGCGGCGGGCGCGGGAAGCGGCCCTCGCGCTCGTCGCGTCCGTGGGCCTCGACGAGGCGGTCGTTGCGCGGGTAGCCGGCGCGCAGCAGCCGCTCCTCCGGGATGCGGTAGGCGCGGGCGAGGGTCCGCACGTCGTGTTCCGAGCGGACCATGAAGTGGTCGAACCGGGCGACCGCGCGCCGGAGTTTCTCGCGCTCCGGCGCGTTCCGCGTCCTGTGCCGCGCCTCGTCGAACCCCATACGCTTGTACGCGGATCCGTGCCACGTCTGGAGATACGTGGTGTGGCGCGGCTTGTCGAGGGCGTGGGGGAAGCCCTGGTTGTCGACCCACCACTCGGCGCGGGCCAGCGCCCACAGATACCGCCAGGACCAGCGGCGCACGAGCCGCGCGCCGTCCGGGAACCCGGCGGACGACGTGGCGTACGACCAGACGCAGCGCACCCTGGCCCCGCGGGCCAGGAGTTCCTCGTGCACGGCGCGCGGGCTGTCCCCGTAGCACGTACCCATGTGGCTCTCGAAGACGACGAGGCCCTTGCTGACGGGCAGTCGGGACAGGATCCGCCGGTACGCGCGGAGCTTGACGCGCTGGGAGTGCAAGGCCTCGCGCTTCTTGCGCAGGGTGTGGAGTACGGGTTTCAGCCTGCGGGCGGGCCTGAAGTGGGTGACGTAGTGCACCAGGGCCTGCGCGGTGCGGGCCGCACGGCGGCGGGGCAGCAGGCAGACGGCCAGGTGGTGCTTGGCCGTGACGTACGGCTGCCAGGTGTCGGCGGTGAGGCGGGTCAGGAGGGGGCGGGCCGGCAGGGCGGTGGCGCGGGTGGGGACGGCCGCCTTGTCGGCGAGCAGGTCGGTGGTGACGGGGACACCGTCGACGGTGAGGACGAGCCGCGGGTCCCACACGCGGTCGCCGATGCCGCGCGGGCGCAGCGCGCCGGTCAGAGGCAGCTCGGCCCGCCACACGACGCCCCCGTCCTCCTGGCGTACGTCCCGCACCGGCACGGAGAGCGTGTGCGCGCGGCCGCCGCGCACCGAGAGGTCGAGCCGGGCGGCGAGCGCGGGCCGGTCGTCGAGGAGGCCGAGCGGCACGACGAGCCGCCCCTCGACGGCGAGCACCGTTCCCTGGCGCAGGCAGTGCGTGACGCGGTTCAGGAGGCGCAGGTCGGTGAACTGTCGGTACTGGTGGCCGAGTTCGGTGACGTCGAACGTGTCGTCGTCGGCGTGCTCCGCGCTCCAGCGGACCCGCCCGTCACCCGTCCTGACGAGCGGGGAGACGACGGTGCCGGGCCGGGCCAGTGCGTACGCGGCCGTCTGTACGCCGTCCGCGTCGCCGTCGGTGAGGAGCCGTACGCCGATGCGCTCGACGGGCGGCAGCTCGCCCAGCGCCTCCGGGGTCACGAGACCGTCCAGGCTCCCGGCGAGGGTGTCCGCCGCCGCCCGGCGGTCGTCGGGGCCGAGCGGCAAGAAGGCGCGGACGCACGGGACGACGTGGTCGGTGAGGAAGGCGCTCTCGCGGGCCGCGCGCAGGGCGTCGTCGCCGCTCAGCAGTTCCAGCGTGCCGCGCTGGGCGTCGGCGGCGCGGGGCAGGTCCCGTACCGGGTCGGCCGGGGTGCATCCGGTGGTGATCAGGTTCGGGACGAGCGCGATGCGCCGGGCGGCGAGCGCGGCCCGCACGCCGAAGAGGGCCGGCCCGGCGCCGGACAGCGCGCCGAGTGCGCCGCGCCGCACGCAGAACCCGGCGCTCAGGCTGTCCCGCGTGACGAGTTCGGGCGCGTCCGCGAGGTCCTCGACGACCCGGGACCTGGCGTGCAGCTCCTTGTGCCAGGCGGGCGCCTTGTCCCGGCGGCCCGCGACCAGGTCGGCGTCCGCGCGGCGGCCCGCCTCGAAGAGGTTGCGGCAGGCGTGCCGTTCGAGCAGCTCGCCCGGGGCGGCGACCATGACGTACCGGCCGCGGGCGGCGGCGAGGCCCAGGTCGCGCAGGACGCACGCGGGGCTCTCCGCTCCCGCGTGGACGAGCCGGATCCGGTGCGGGTCGGCGGCCGCGAGCGTCACGGCCGTGTCGTCCGCCCCGGCCGTGACGAGGACCGCCTCGGTGCCGGCCAGCGTCTGGTCGAGCACGGAACGCACGGTGGCGCGCAGGGCGGCGGTGTCCGTGCCGCACACGACGACGCAGCTGATGTCGTACGCCTCGGGGGTGGTCATCGGCGGCCTCCCGGCAGCATGGCGTCGGCGACGTGGGCGGCGGCGCGCCCGTCGTCCAGGTCGCAGAACACCTCGCGGAAGCGGCGGTACGCCTCCTCGTGCCCGGCGGTCGCGGCAACCGGGTCGCGCAGCGCCTCGACGACCTCCTCGCCGGTGGCGAGCAGCGGTCCCGGCGCCTGCGCGACGAAGTCGAAGTAGAAGCCCCTGAGCGTGTCCCGGTAGTGGTCGAGGTCGTAGGTGTGGAACAGCATCGGGCGGCCGGTCTGCGCGAAGTCGAACATCAGCGACGAGTAGTCGGTCACCAACACATCGCTGATCAGCAGCAGTTCGCTCACGTCCGGGTAGCGGGTGACGTCGCGCACGAAGCCGGACGCGGTGCCCGGGACGGTGCCGCCGACGAGGTAGTGGCGGCGCACGAGCAGGACGTGGTCCTCGCCGAGCGCGCGCTGGGCCGCCGCCAGGTCCAGGCGCAGGTCGAGCCCGTAACGGCCGCCCCTGCGCGGCTGGTTCTCGCGCCAGGTGGGGGCGTAAAGGACGACCCGCCTGTCCTCGGGGATGCCGAGGCGTTCGCGGACCGCGGCGGCGACCTTGGCGCGGTCCGCCGCGTGCAGCAGGTCGTTGCGCGGGTAGCCGGACTCCAGGACCTCGCCGTGGTAGCCGAACGCGCCCCGCAGGACAGGGGTGGAGAAACGGTTCGGGGAGACGAGCAGGTTCCACTGCGCGGCACGCTCCGGCAGCGTGGCGATGTAACGCTGGTCGCCGGACGGGCTGTCCGCCAGGTCGCGGCCGATGCGCTTGAGCGGGGTGCCGTGCCACGTCTGTACGACGTACTGGTCCTCCGCGCGCTCGAACCAGTCCGGCAGCTGCGTGTTGGTGACGACGTAGCGGCTGCGGGCAAGCGCCTCGTACCACTCGGTGCTCCACAGGGCCACGGGCCGGCCGCTCGCGGGCACCGTGACCTGCTGGTCGCGCACGACCCACAGGTGCTCCAGGGGTTCGCCGCGGGCGACGAGCTCCTCGTGCACGGCGCGCGGCGAGTCCGAGCACTGGCGGCCGTCGAAGCTGGAGTACAGGACCGTGTCGGTGCGGGGCTCGACGCGCAGAGCCGCGTAGCGGGTGCGCAGCGCGCCCTGCTGGGCGCCGCCGCGCTCCGTGACGGCGAGGACGGATCCCGACTCGATGACGAGGCGGTCGTAGTAGCGGCGCCCGACGGTGAAGTCCCGGCCGCCCAGGGCGCGTGCGAGGGGCAGGCGCTCGTGCCGGGCGGGCGCGACATGGACCTGGCGGTACCGGCCGGAGTCGGTCTCGCCGGGCTCGCGCAGGAACAGGTACCAGCGGCCCTCGGCGAGCGGCAGAACTCCGGCGGGGCCCGCGACCGCGTCCGGACACAGCGCCGCGCCGAACCGCCCGTCGGTCACCTCGACCGGAAGGACGGCCTCCTCGTCGTGGCCGCTGTGCTGGAGCAGCAGCTCCCACGCGGTGTCGGACTCGTCGGGGAAGCTGCCCTCGACGGCGAGCCGCCCGTCCTCGTCCCAGGTGAGGGTGTCGACGAGGGGCCGTACGGTCTGGTTGCGCAGCTCCACGTTCCCGGCGGCGTTGGCGAGGACGAGCAGTTCGCGCCCGGCGCCGAGGGGGTGGCGGCCCGCCGGGATGTCGGGGCGGACCGCGAGGGCCGACCACTCGTCGTCCCCGCGCACGAGGCCGACACCCCACGGGTCGGTCTTGCGGGGCGCGCCGGAGTCGTCGGTCCCGGTGCCCGCGATCAGTTCCAGGCGGAGCTCGGCGGCGAAGGCGCGCCCCGAGCGCTCGACGGGGAGGTCGTACGCCTCCTTGGTGTGCCAGTTCTCGACGCGCAGCGCCTTGAGGTCGGCGGGCACCCCGGGGGCGAGTTCACCCTCCATCCTGAGGGTGCCGCCGGACTCCTCGTGCCGCACCAGACGGGCCTTCACCCGCTCGGCCCGCAGCCGGAGCCGGCCCGCGCTGAGCCGTGGCGCGATGCGCAGGAAGTCGTCCAGATAGCGCACGGGCAGCTCGGCGAGCCCGCCCATCCGCACGGGCCCGGTACGCAGCAGGCCGCCTCCGAAGGCGGCCATCTCGACGTTCCAGGTGGTGCTCGGCCGCTTGGTGACGAGCCGGGCCGGGTCGATGACCGTCTCGAACCCGGACCGGTCGTAGCTGTGCAGCCCCTGCTTGGAGCGGTAGGTGGCCTCGCGGGAGCGGACGGTGTGGACCCTCAGCGGCACCGCGCGCCGCTTGCCCGCCCGCAGCCACGCGAGCTTGGCGCGCGCCCCGACCCGGCCCGCCGGCAGGTTCCGTACATAGGCGAATCCCTTGAGCCGCAGCCGTCCGTCCTTGTCCCAGGACGCTTCGGTGATGTGCGACTTCAGCGGCAGATCGGCCCGCCGGAGCGCGGTCACGCCACGCGGCAGGGGCCCGGTGACGGGCGGGAACTGCGCCCGGCTCCTGCGCGGCCCGCGCGCCAGGAACGTCGTGCCGTTGCTCTTCTCGTACGTCATGAACGCGAGCAGCTCGGTCAGACGGCGCTCCCGGATGAGCTGCCACTTGACGCGCAGGGCCAGCGGAAGACCGGTGAGGACGGCCGGGTCGACGGTGTCCGCGAAGGAGTTGGCGTGGTCGAGGAAGGCCTCGTGGTACTCGGCGTCGCCGAGTGGCAGCGCCTCCATGAACAGCCACAGGTCCCCGGCGAGCACCGTCGCGTCGTAACGCCGCTTGCCCTCCGCCCAGCCCGCCGCCTGAGGGGTGCCGGCCGTCTCACGCGCCCTGTCCCCGAGGAAGCCGCTGGCCGAGCGGACGGCGGCGGTGCGGTCGGCGACGGCGCGCGACCTGGCCCGCCGGTTGGTGATGGAGCCGTCCCGGTCGCGCCACAGATAGACGGGTCCGGACAGGACGTCGACGCTGCGGGCGAGGAAGTGCGCGGGCACCACGACCGGGGTGTCCTCGAAGAGCACGCCCACGGGGAACGCGAACGCGTGGCGGTCCCAGAAGTCCTTGCGGAACACCTTGTTGCAGGCGATGCGGTCCCCGAGCAGGTCCCAGTGCCGGGTGACGTGGGTGGCGGCGCGGTTCTTGCCCATCACCTTGCGGAACATGGCGGACTGCTCGGTCGTCCCGTCGACGCGCAGCCGGTGCACATTGCCGGTGGCGAAGTCGGAGCCCGACTCCTCCAGGGCGTCGAGCATGCGCTCGTACGCGTCGTGCGGCACCACGTCGTCGCTGTCCACGAAGGCCAGATGCGCGCCCGTGGCCCGCGCCGCACCCGCGTTGCGCGCCGCTCCGAGGCCCGCGTTCTCCTGCCCGACGTAACTGAAGCGTGGGTCGCGCCCGGCCATGGCGCGGGCGATCACCGGACTCCCGTCGGTGGAGCCGTCGTCGACCATCACGACTTCGAGGTCGGGCATGGTCTGCGCGGCCAGCGACTCCAGGCAGTCGTCGAGGTACGCCTCGACGTTGTAGATGGGGACGACGACGGTGAGTCGTGGTGTCATGCGCTGCGCACATTCCTTCCGGAGAACTGACGGGCACGGCTGCGCGACCCGCGAGGGACCTACTGGTTACCAACCGGCCGTGTGGATCCGGGTCACCACACCTGAGCCATTCGGGTGATCACGCAAGCGATCCCGCGCAGCGGGCCGGCGGGCGGCCGCGCTGCGCGGGATCGGACGGGTCGGGGGTTGCGGGCCGGGTCAGGGCTTGACGGCGATGCGCCCCTCGTCCATGCGCAGGAGCAGCAGCCGCTCGCCGGTCTTCTCCAGGAACTCGTCGACGGCCTGCCGGGAGCCCTGCCAGTAGCCGTAGTCGTCGATGAGGAGGACGCCGCCGGGCACCAACCGGTCGTAGAGATGGTCGAGTTCGTGCTTGGTGGAGGCGTACCAGTCGGTGTCGAGGCGCAGGATCGAGATCTGCTCCGGGGCCTGCTGGGGGAGTGTGTCCTCGACCTTGCCCTGCACGAAGTGGAGGCGGTCCTCGGGGTAAGGCACGGCCCGGAAGCCGGACTTGACGTCGTCGAGGGTGGCGACGGCCCAGATCGGGCGGTCCTTGCCCTGGGCGGCGAGCAGTTCCTCGGCGGACTTCCCGTCGCGCCGGAGGTCCTCCTCGGTGGGCGGCGTCATGCCCTCGTACGTGTCGAAGAGGTAGAGGTCGCGTTCCGTGTCGCCCTGCGAGAGGAGGGCCTTGGCGCAGGCCTGCATCGAACCGCCGCGCCACACACCGCACTCGACGATGTCGCCGGGGATGTCGTGCTTGACGATGTGGCGGGTGGCGAGGATGAAGGCGTTGAGCCGCTCCGGGGACGTCATCGTGTACGGCTTGACCGCGCGAATGATGTCCTTCGCCTGGTCGTCGTAGTCCTCGGGGAGGACCAGGCCCTTGGGTCTCGGCGTCGGCTTCGGCTTGGGCGCCGGGGCCGGTGGCGCCGACTCGGGCGCGCGGGCGGCCTGCCGGGGAGCGGGCACCGGTACGCGGGTCAGCTGGTACCCGGTGAGCTGCTTGATGACGCCATTCACGGCGCTTCGCCATGCCATGCGCGGCACCTTACGTCCGCGTTATTCCGCATGTCACTTTTCGTCAACCGGCAGGCTTTTCTAACCATTTGATACGCCCGCGGGCCTGGGAATCGCCGACGGACGGCCGCACTGCTCCCGTCCGGCGAGCGGCGCGGGCAGCGGCACCCCGTCGACACCGCCGACACGGTTGGCCCACCAGCGCGTGGTCGAGCGCACGAACGTCATGGTGAGACGCGGGTACTTGGCCGGCTTGCGGAAGACTCCGACGGTGTCGCCCCAGTAGGCGTGCTTGGCGTCGATGCTGCCGTAGGCGTGCCGGATGCCCTTCATCGGCGGGAAGTCGGTGTACACCTCGCGCAGTTCGAGACGCGTGTACGCGGCCAGGGCGCGCATCCCGTCCGGGTAGTAGCGCCAGCAGTCCTGCGCGTCGTGCACATGGCCGCGCGAGGGGGCAGTGATGAACGCCGTACCCTCCGGCTTGAGGACCCGGGCGATCTCCAGCATCGACGCCCAGAAGAACGGGATGTGCTCGAAGGCCTGGCCGGAGATGAGGAAGTCGGCGCTGTTCGAGCGGAGGGGGATGCGGTACGGCTTCGCCATCACCGCGTCCACGTTGCGCCCCTCCAGCACGTCGACGCCGACGTACTCGGTGTCGTACCCCTCCAGGAGCGACTTGTGGGTGCGCACCTGCCCGTCCGACACCCGCGCCCCGAGATCGACCACCCGCAGCCGCCGCCCGCGCGGCAGGTAGCTCCGGACACAGAGCTCCATCTGTTCGTACGCGGACTGGTGCATGGCGGCCTCCATCAAGGGGTTTGGGTGACTTGACGGCCTTTCAACGCGCATGCCCGCGTGGGGTCACCGTGTGAGGCGGCGCGGCGTGTGCCGGGACCACCACTTTCTGGCCGGTTCCTCGACGTACGCAGAAGAGACCACGACGCACGCCGGGGCGGTGCCCCCAGGCCAGCAGGAACCCGGACAGCCCGAAGAAGAACCCGACGCCGTTGACGCCCATGGTCGAGTACGGGAAGAGGACGGCGCCTGAGCCAGGCCGCTGCCCGGGGCGAGCCCGGTGGTGTGGTGCACGAAGACGGCGAGCGCCGCCACGAAGCGCATCCCGGTGAGCGAATCGAGCCGCGGCGCCCGCGCCTCCGCGCTGCGGGAGCGGGCGGGCGCCGGGAGAAGGGTGGCTGTCACAGGGCGGCTCCCCGACCCGGGGTGAGAGTGTCGCCGCAGCCGCCGGTGTGGTCCTGGTCCGCGATCAGGCGGTCGAGGCGCGGCGTGGCCCAGGCGCGTACGGCGGCGATGCGGGCCGGATCGTGGACGGCGTCGGCCCGGACGAAGTCACCGCCGTTCTGCTGCCGGTACAGCGTGACGTAACCGGCGTCCGCCAGGCGGGCGACGGTCAGGCCCGGCTTGTTCACCCAGGCCCCGTGGACGTGCAGGAGTTCGGGGCGCTCGGCGCGCAGGACGTGGTCGCGCAGCGCCCGCATGTCACCGGAGGCGTACGCGTCCGCGATGCGACGGTCGGTCAGGCCCGCCAGGTCCAGTACCCGCAGCCGCGTGGTGAGCAGCGTGCCGCCGAGGTCGGGCAGGGCGACGGTGGCGTGCCGCAGGCCGAGGCGCTCGGCGTACGTGTTGAACACCTGGCCGTAGCGTTCGGCGACGAAGCACATGGAGAGCGTCGGGTGGGCCTTGAACGAGGCTTCGCGTTCGGCCTGTCCGGTGTGCGCGAGGACGAGCGCACCGGTCAGCGCCAGGACGAGGACGCCTCGGCCGCGGGTTCCTTCCGCCTCCCACAGCACTACGGCCGACAGCGCGGCGACGGCCGCCGCGAGGACCCACACCGGGGTCGCGAACCGGTACAGGGCCATCCAGTCCCGGCCGAGCACCCCGTACGCGAGCAGCGGCGCGAGCAGCGCCACCAGGACCCGGCGCGCCGGGCCGGGCCGGGCGAGCACGGCACCGGCGCACAGCGCGCCGATCAGCGCGAAGGCCCAGCCCGCGTACATCAACAGGTCACCGGTCTGGGCGAGTTGGGCGAGTTCGGGGGTCTGCTGCGCCTTGGCGACCGCGGTGTTCGGCACCCACAGCCCGAAGACGGCGTGCCGCCACAGCAGGAACGCGCCGTAGGGCACGGCGACGACACCGGCGTGCAGGGCCAGCGCGCGGACCGACCGGGCCAGGTCGCGGCGACGCACGAAGAGGGCGAGGACGAGGGGGTAGGCGGCGACGAGCACAGCGCCGTCGGGCCGGGTCAGCGCGGCGAGCAGGGCGATCGCGGCGGCGGCCACGGCGGTGCGGGGCGCCGTGAGGCCACCCCGGGCGACCGCCCGCACCAGCACCGCCCCCGTCCCCGCCGCCGTCAGCCCGTACAGCGGGTTCTCCAGGCCGGAGAAGGACCAGGCCACGTAGGACAGGTTCGTGGCGAGGGCGGCTCCCGCGAGGAGCGTCACCGCCCACGCTCTGCCGGGGGTCACGGCGCGGGCCGCCCACGCGATGCACGCGAGCGTGCCGGCCGTGCACAGCAGGGCGAGCACCTTCGGATAGAGCACGAGGTCGCTGACGCCCAGGAACGCGCCGTGGTCGAAGAGGCCGAGCCTGCGCCCGACGGCCATCAGGACGAGCCAGGACGGGTTGGAGTAGCCCTCCACCGGTGACGTGCCGGGCAGTTGGACCGGGCCGAGGCCCTCGTCGATGCTGCGCGCGTACGCGAAGGTGACGGCGGCGTCGTCGACGATCCAGCGCCCGAGTCCGGCGGCCCTGGCCGCGATCAGCGCAGTGGCGGCGAGGACGGCGGCGGGGTCGGCCCAATGGCGCAGGCGCGACGCGGGTTTGGCGGGCGAGGCGCGGGCGGCGGGCACGGGACGTACCCGGTCGGGGCGGTTGTCGAGGCGGGCGAGGAGCGTGGCGTTCATGGGGACTCCGACGTCGGCTCGGTGGGTGTGGCGGTCGCCGCGGCAGGCCCCGCGCCGGCCACGCACGTGGGCGCGGGGCCGCCCACACGCTCGTACAGACGCAGCAGCCCGCTGCGGCGTCTCGATTCGGCGAGGGGGGTGAAGTCCCGTTCCAGGAGCGCGAGTTTGGTGAGTTCGACGGGATTGCGGGTGTGCCAGCCGGGGCGGCCCGCCTCCGCGTCGAAGAGCACCCAGACGCGGGTCAGGCACGCCATCCGGGCGCGGAGTTCGGCGGGGCTCGCGTCCACGCCGTACAGGGTTCCGGAGCGGGCGCCCGTCGACTTCAGGGCCACGTCGCGCACGCCCGCCACCGCGCGCGGATACGTCTCCGTGAGCCGTCGGCCGGTCTTCGGCAGGTAGATCACCGCGTCGCCGGGCCGCAGATCCCGCTCCGCCATCCGCGCGACCGCCCCGAAATCGTCCCTGCGGCTCTCGGGCGACCGCTCGCGCAGATGCGCCGGGAACTGCACCCAGAACGACACCGCGACCAGGGCGGCCCCGGCGGTCACCTGGACGTACGCGGAGGGCCGCACCCGGTCCGGCAGGCGCCGCAGGACCGTGTCCGCGCCGGCCGCCACCAGCAGGGGCAGCCCGGCGAACGCGAAGAACGCGTAGCGCGGCGCGTACAGCGGCTGCCACTGCGACACGGTGAGCAGCAGCGCGGGCGGCACCACGGCGAGCGGCAGCGCGACCGCGGCGAGCCCGCACGTCCCCCGGCGGACCGAGGGGGCGAGCACGGCGGCCGCGGCGAGCAGGAGCGTGGTGTTGAAGACGCCGCCGGGGTGCCCGGCGGCGAGCCGCAGCAGCGCCTCGGCGTCCCCCCAGCCCGGCCTGCGGATCCACGCCACCTGGAAGCTCTGCCCCCGCGCCTCGTCGGCGAGCGGCAGCACCAGCAGGACGGCGGCAGCGGCGGCGGCCGCCCAGCCCCGCCACAGCAGGGGGGCCGCGCGCGAGACGAGGAGGGTGACGGCGTGCGCGGCGAGGACGAGCACGGCGAACTCGTGGAGCCACGCGGTCACCGTCACGAGCGCGGCGTACCCGGCCCACGCGGGCCACGACGGATGCCGTACGCAGTGGACGAACATGAGCGTCGCCGCAGCCGCGCCCGCCGCGACGATCGCGTACGAGCGGCCTTCCTGCGCGTAGTAGCCGGTGAACGGCGAGGCGGCGTACAGGAGTCCGGCCCACAGGCCGACGCGGGGCCGGGCGAGCCGGATGCCCAGCGCGGCGACGAGGCAGGCCGCCGCGGTCGCGCCGAGCACGGACGGCAGCCGCATCAGGTAGGCGTCCGTCTGCCCGCCGAGCACGAAGTGGATCAGCACGTAGTAGAGGCCGTGCACCGCGTCGATGTTGCCGAGGAGATGGTGGATCTGGGGCAGGGAGCGGGTGGCGACGAGTATCGTCGCGGCCTCGTCGCGCCAGATCGTGCCGCGGTCGAGCCCCCAGAGCCCGAGGCCCAGCATCACCACGCCCGGCAGCAGGACCGCGATCACGGCGGGTGCGGCGGCGGGAAGGGCCCTGGGGGTGCGGCCGCGCGGACCGTCCGAAGAGATGCGCACGCACCGATCCTGTCCCAATTGATCGGATTTGCGACGCAGCCTTGCCGTCATGGACGCACGGAGCGAACCGCGGCAACCAGCAATCACGGGCGCTTCGCGCGCACGGGCGAGGTGCTCGCACGGGTCAACGGGGGTTCCCCTGGGGAGCGTCGACACCCCGGGAGCAGGACGAGCACCCCGCGGGCGGGGCGACTACTCGACGACGAGCTCGACGTCGATGTTGCCGCGGGTCGCGTTCGAGTACGGGCAGACCTGGTGGGCCTGCTCGACCAGCTTGCGGCCGGTCTCGGCGTCGACCGTCTCCGGCAGCTCCACGCGCAGCGTCACCGCGAGCCCGAAGCCCTCGCCCTGCTTGCCGATGCCGACCTCGGCGGTCACCGCGGCGTCGCTGATGTCGACCTTCGCGGCACGGCCGACCAGGCCGAGCGCGCTGGCGAAACAGGCGGAGTACCCGGCGGCGAAGAGCTGCTCGGGGTTGGTGCCCTGGCCGTTGCCGCCCATCTCCGTGGGGATGCCCAGCTGGAGGTCGAGGCGGCCGTCGGAGCTGACGGCGCGGCCGTCACGGCCGTGGGTGGCGGTGGCTACGGCGGTGTAGATCGCTTCCATGAAAAACATCCTCCTGCGATGGGGTCCCGCGGTGACGTCCGCGGTGGAGTCCTTGCTGCGCTGACGGACACAAGTAGAGCACGCAATTGAGTTGTGCACAACTCAATGGCACATCATGGGTCCCGGTTACCCTGGACCCATGACCACCGAGACGACCGAGACGCCCGAGACGCCCGGCGACGAGGAATTCCTGCGGCTCGACCGGCAGATCTGCTTCTCCCTGAACGCCGCGTCGCGCGCGTTCGGCGGCGTCTACCGCACACTCCTCAAGGACCTGGGCCTGACCTACCCCCAGTACCTGGTCATGCTGGTGCTCTGGGAGGACGGCGAACTGCCCGTGAAGCGGCTCGGGGAGCGGCTGCGGCTCGACTCGGGCACGCTGTCCCCGCTGCTCAAGCGGCTGGAGGCGGCCGGGCTCGTCCAGCGGGAGCGCAGCGCGCGCGACGAGCGCTCGGTGAACGTCCGGCCGACCGCTGCGGGCACCGAGCTGCGGGAGCGCGCGGCGCTGGTGCCGCGCCGGATCGCGGCGGCCACGGGGTTCGACCTGGCGGAGATCGAGGACATGCGCGCCCGCCTGGACCGCCTGACGACGGCACTGGACGGGGCGGCACTCGACGCGTGACCGGCCACCCGTGCCGGACGCGTGACACGGGTGGTCGGCAGAGCCGTCCTCCGTCCGACACGAAAGGCGCATTTGGCTGATTATCACTGCATAAGCGGCCATACGCTCGTACGCTCGCGCAGGTGACGCTCGACACTCAGCCACCCACCGCCGCAGCGCCCGTCCACGCGACCTGGGTCCACCCCGGCCCCCTCGCGCGGGCGGCACTTCCCCTCACCTGGCTGGCCACCCGCGCCGCGATGCTCGCCCTGCTCGTCACGGACGGGCGCGCCCCGCTCGGCGTCGGAGGCATCGCACACGAGGTGCACACGCTGTACGCCCGCTGGTACGCCACCCTCGCCGGCGGCGCCTTCCCCGCCGGCGACCCGATGTGGCAGTACCCGCCGGGCGCGGGCCCCGTCCTCCTGGCACCCGGCCTGATTCCCGGCCTCACCTATTTCCAGGCCTTCGTCGCGCTCACCCTCGCCACGGACGCCCTGGTCACGCTGGCCCTCGCCCGGACCGGCGCGCGGCCGCGGCGCAGCTCGGGAGGCGCCTGGCTGTGGGTGGCCGGGCTGCCGCTCCTGCTCCACATCCCGCTGGCCCGCTACGACATCGAGGTCACCGCGCTCGCCGTGTTCGCGCTGCTGCTCATGGGGCGGTACCCGCGCGCGGGCGGCGCCCTCGCGGCGTGCGGCGCGCTGGTGAAGGTGTGGCCCGCGCTCGCCCTGCTCGGCACACCCCGGGGACGTACGAGCCGGGAGGCGTGGACGGCGGCGCTCACGTCCGCCGCCGCGATCCTGCTGGTCCTCGCGGTCGCGTTCCGCTCGCCGTTCTCGTTCCTGCGTCAGCAGGGCGAGCGGGGCGTGCAGATCGAGTCGCTGGGCGGCACGGTGCTGTCCTTCGCGCGGCGGCTGGGCTGGTCGGGGCACATCCGCTACCAGTTCGGGGCGATGGAGTACGTCGGCCCATACGTCGGAGTGGCGGCCGCGGCCTCCCTGGTGCTCACCGCCGTCGCGGCGGCGCTGCTGCTGCTCTGGCGGCTGCGGGCGCTGAGCTGGAGCCCCGCGACGCCGTACGACGCCGCGCTCTGCGCCGTCCTGCTCTTCACCGTCACCAGCCGCGTGATCAGCCCGCAGTACCTGATCTGGCTGCTCGGGCTCGCCGCGGTCTGCCTCACCTCACGCCGCACCACCCAGCGCCCCGTAGCCCTGCTCGTCGTGGCGGCGGCCGGCCTGAGCGCGCTCGCGTACCCGGTCCTGTACCGAGACGTCGAGGCGGCCACGTGGACGGGCTCACTGCTGATGCTGGCGCGCAACGGCCTACTCCTCGGCGGAGCCGTCCTCTCGTTCCGCTCCCTCTGGAAGGGAACCAAGGCGTAGGAATTTTACTTACCGGACAATTACCGCAAAGGCCTAGGATTTCCTTCTGTGGAAGCCATGCAGCCCCAGCAGCCATCGCAAGAGCACTCACAGGTCTCGGTCGTCGTCATCGGCTACAACGACGCCGCACGGGTCACCGACGCCGTACGCTCCGCCCTCTCGCAAGGCCCCGCCGTCCGCGAGGTGATCGCCGTCGACGACTGTTCGACGGACGGCAGCGGTGAGCTCCTCCAGCACATGGCCGACGACGAGCCACGCCTGAAGGTGGTGCGCCGCGCCACGAACAGCGGCGGCTGCGGCACCCCGCGCAACGACGGCATCGACCGTGCCTCGGCCCCGCACGTCATGTTCCTGGACAGCGACGACGTGCTGCCGCCCGGCGCCGTCGACGCCCTGCTCGGCGCGTCGCTCACACACGGCACCGAGGTCGCCGCCGGCCTGTGCGTGCGCCGCGAGCTCCCCTCGGGCCGCGACGTCCCGTGGCAGCCCGAGCTGTACGCCGAGGCCACCGTGATCCCCCACCCGGAGCGCCGGCCCCGCCTCGTCCACGACACGCTCTGCGTCAACAAGCTCTACCGCACGGACTTCCTGCGCGAGCACGGGATCCGCTTCCCCGACGGCCACTTCGTCTACGAGGACTTCGTCTTCACCGCGCGCGTGCTCGCCGCCGGACCGCGCATCGCGCTCGTCCCCGACACGGTCTACGTCTGGAACGTGCGCCGCGACGCCGACCGCCTGTCGCTCTCCCTCGACCGGGCCGGACTCGACAACTGGACCGCCCGCATCGAGGCGCACCGCCAGTCCGTCGACATCCTCCTGGCCGCCTCGCACAAGCGCCTCGCACGCGCGGCCCGCACCCGGTTCCTCGACCACAGCCTGCGCATGTACGCGCGCGAACTCGACCTGCGCAGCCCCGAATACCGCGCCGAGTGGTGGGACCGCACCCGCGCCTACCTCGCCACGTTCGACACGGCCGACATCGACGCGGCGCCCGCCCCCGGCCGCGTCGTCGCCCGCGTGATCCTCGCCTCCGACCACCCGCGCGACCTGTCCCGCCTCAAGGAGGTCGCGGCCCGCCCCGCCCGCCTGCGCCCGCCCTACGCACGCGCCGCCGACGGCACACCCGTCTGGTCCGACGACCTCCCCCAGGTGACCCTGGACCACCTCCTCGTACGCCCCATGGATCTGCTCCCCATCGCCATAGAGGCGGAACTGCGGCCACGCGCGCGTGGCTCACGACTGCGGCTGCGCCTGCACGACCTGTACGGTCGCGTCGCCGAGGCGGGCCCCGCCACCGTCGACATCGAGGTCATCGACCGCCTGCGCCACCGCCCCGCCAGACGCCGCACGGTGACCTTCACGCCCGGGCCCGACGCCGGGACCTGGGAGGCCGAGGCGTCCCTCGACCTGTCGACGCTCGCCACCGGCACCTGGGACCTGCGCCTCCATGTGAACTTCGCCGACGGCACGAGCCGCGACGCGAGCGCCCACGCCGCCACCGGCCCCGGCCTCCTGCGCCGCACCGCCCTGCCGAGCCTGCGCCACGGCATGCTGCTCGCCCATCCGTACGCGACCCACTCCGGCGCCCTCGCCGTACGCCTCGCGCCCGGCGTACGTGGAGCCCTGGCGGTGGCACGCGGCCGCCTCAACCGCCTGGTTCACTAGAACGCCGACCGCACGCGCACGACGAGACACGACACGACCGAGGGGATCCTGAACCGACATGACCTGGCTGATCACCGGCGGTGCCGGATACATCGGGGCGCACGTCGTCCGCGCCATGCAGGAGGCGGGCGAGCGGACCGTGGTCTACGACGACCTGTCCACCGGCATCGCCGGGCGCGTCCCGGACGGCGTACCCCTGGTCGTCGCCTCGACCCTGGACGCCGACGCCGTGGCGCGCGCCATCGCCGGGCACGGCATCACCGGCGTCGTCCACCTCGCCGCGAAGAAGCAGGTCGCCGAGTCGGTGGAGCTGCCCCTGCACTACTACCGCGAGAACGTCGAGGGCCTGCGCGTCCTCCTGGAGGCGGTCACCGCGAGCGGCGTCCCGTCGTTCGTCTTCTCCTCGTCCGCCGCCGTGTACGGCATGCCCGACGTCGACCTCGTCACCGAGGACACCTCCTGCCTGCCGATGAGCCCGTACGGCGAGACGAAACTCGCCGGCGAGTGGCTGGTCCGCGCGACGGGCCGGGCACACCGCCTGGCCACGGCCTCCCTGCGCTACTTCAACGTGGCGGGCGCGGCCACCCCCGAACTGGCCGACACCGGCGTCTTCAACCTCGTACCGATGGTCTTCGAGAAGCTCACCGACGGAGAGGCCCCGCGGATCTTCGGCGCGGACTACCCGACGCCGGACGGGACCTGCGTACGCGACTACATCCACGTCGTCGACCTCGCCGAGGCCCACGTGGCCGCCGCCCGCCGCCTCTCCGCCGCCGCCCCCGGCACGGACCTCACCCTCAACATCGGCCGCGGCGAAGGCGTCTCGGTCCTGGAAATGGTCGAGCTGATCAACGCGACGACCGGCCACGGCACCGACCCCGTCGTCACCCCACGCCGCCCCGGCGACCCGGCCCGCGTCGTCGCCTCCGCGGACCGCATCGCGACGGAGCTCGGCTGGACGGCGAAGCGCGACGTATGCGACATGGTCGAGTCGGCGTGGCAGGGCTGGGTCCGGGTCCATGGGGTCCATGGGACCGCCGTGAGGTGAGTCCCAGATCGGCTCGGGCCGACGTAGCGCGTGGTCAAGGTGACCGGCAAGCCCGGCCTGGCGAAGAGCGCCTCGGACCGGCCGGTCGCCGGCCTCATCTCGCACACGTCCGCGCCCGGGCTGAGCTGAAGGGGCGTAAGAGCAGCTACAGCAGCGAGGCCGACTGCATCGAAGTCACCACCACCACCACCTGGGCCGCCTTCATCACCTACGCGGCCCAGCGCTAACTACAGCTACAGCTACAGCGCCCTCAACCCCGCCGCCGTAGCCGAAGCCAGTTTCCCCAGGTACCCCTTGGGCAACGGCGTCCGTACCACCACGGCGCGCCAGTACAGCGGGCCCGAGATCAGGTCGAGGGCGAGGTCCTCGTCGAGGTCCGCCCTGACCTCCCCGCGTGCGGCGGCGCTGCGCACGATGCCGTTCGCCACGCCGTGCTGGCCTTCGCGCAGCGCCTTCTGCATGGCCTCTGCGATTTCTGGGTTGCGGGCCGCCTCGGCCTGGAGGTCGGGGATGATCTGGCCGGCCACCGGGTGCTTCAGGGCCCGGGACGTCACCTCGTAGAGGAGGCGCAGGTCACCTTCCAGGGAACCCGTGTCCGGGGCCGGCAGGCCCTGTACCGCTATGGCGGAGACCAGGTCCAGGACCAGGTGCAGTTTGGAGCGCCAGCGGCGGTAGACGGCTGTCTTGCCGACGCCCGCGCGGCGCGCGATCCCCTCGATGGACATACGGGCGTAGCCCACGGCGGCGAGCTCTTCGAAGACGGCTGCCCGGATGGCGTCGGTCACATCCTCACGGAGCACGGCTGCCCCTGCGGGGGCCCGGCGACGCGCTGGCTTGGCGGAGTCGGCGTTGGTCGTCATGGTGAACAGCTTACGGCGTTACGACGAAACGGTTGCGTTCCGACGTAGCGACGCCCTACGCTCGCGTCACGACGATACGGACCCGTTCCGACGTCTCCGACCCCTTGAGCGAAAGCAGCGGATGTGAGTCAGGCAGTCGACACACCTCCCCCGCCGGCGGCCACCGCGCCGGTGGAAGATCCCGCGGAGCTGGCCGCGCGGTACGGCCTCTCGGTCAGCGGCGCGCGCCCGACCCTCGCGGAGTACGTGGGCCAGCTCTGGCAGCGGCGCCACTTCATCACCGCGTTCGCGACGGCCAAGCTCACGGCGCAGTACAGCCAGGCGAAGCTGGGCCAGGTGTGGCAGGTGGCGACCCCGCTCCTGAACGCGGCGGTCTACTACTTCATCTTCGGCGTGCTGATGAACACGAAGCACAACGTGCCGGACTATGTGCCGTTCCTGGTCACCGGCGTATTCGTGTGGACGTTCACGCAGAGCTCGATCATGGCGGGCACCCGCGCGATCTCCGGCAACCTCGGTCTCGTACGGGCGCTGCACTTCCCGCGCGCCGCGCTGCCGGTGTCGTTCGCGCTCCAGCAGCTCCAGCAGCTGCTGTTCTCGATGTGCGCGCTGGTGGTGATCCTGCTCTGCTTCGGCGTTCCGCCGGCCCTCTCCTGGTTCCTGGTCCTGCCGGTTCTGCTGCTCCAGTTCGTCTTCAACACCGGCGTGGCCCTCGTCATGGCGAGGATGGGCGCGCGGACGCCGGACATCGCTCAGCTGATGCCGTTCCTGCTGCGTACGTGGATGTACACGTCCGGCGTGATGTGGAGCATCGACAAGGTGCTCAAGAACCAGCACCTGCCGCACGTCGTGCACGTACTGCTGTCCGCGAACCCGGCCGCCGTCTACATCGACCTGATGCGCTTCGCCCTGATCGACAGCTTCCACCGCGCTCAGCTGCCGCCCCACGTGTGGGCGATCGCGGCCGGGTGGGCGCTGGTCGCGGGCGTCGGCGGGTTCATCTACTTCTGGAAGGCAGAGGAGACGTACGGCCGTGGCTGACACCTTCGGGGAGCGGATCCCCACCGTCATCGTCGACAACGTCGACATCGTCTACCGCGTGAACGGCACCGGGGCGGGCCGCGGCACCGCGACCGCCGCGCTCGGCCGCATCATCGGCGGCCGGAAGAAGGCCGAGGCGCGGGCCGGCGTGCGCAAGGTGCACGCGGTGAAGAAGGTCTCGTTCACCGCGTACAAGGGCGAGGCGATCGGCCTGATCGGCACGAACGGGTCGGGCAAGTCGACGCTGCTCAAGGCGGTCGCGGGGCTGCTGCCGACGGAGAACGGCCGGATCTTCACGCATGGCCAGCCGTCTCTGCTCGGCGTGAACGCGGCACTGATGAACGACCTCACGGGCGAGCGCAACGTCCATCTCGGCGGCCTCGCCATGGGCATGAGCCGCGAGGAGGTCCGCGAGCGTTACGAAGACATCGTCGGCTTCTCCGGCATCAACGAGAAGGGTGACTTCATCACGCTGCCCATGCGGACGTACTCCTCGGGCATGGCCGCCCGCCTCCGGTTCTCCATCGCCGCCGCCAAGGACCATGACGTGCTGCTGATCGACGAGGCCCTGGCCACCGGCGACCGGTCCTTCCAGAAGCGCTCGGAGTCGCGGATCCGCGAGCTGCGCAAGGAGGCCGGCTCGGTCTTCCTCGTCAGTCACAACAACAAGTCGATCCGCGACACCTGCGATCGGGTCCTGTGGCTGGAGCGCGGCGAACTGCGCATGGACGGGCCGACGGACGAGGTCCTCAAGGCGTACGAGGCGTTCACCAATCCGGACGGCGGCAGGACGGAACCCAGGAAGGCCAGGGTCGCCGCTTCCGCCTGAGGCCGATTCGGGACCCACTCCCGGACCCACTCCCAGACCCACTCCCTTTATCCCTTTCATCTGATTGGTGACAGTATGGTGCGCCAGGAGAAGAAGGGACGGCGACCGTGCAGGAACTCAGCGTCATCGTGTACGGCCGGGACGTGCAGGGGCATCTCGCCGGCTGTCTGGACAGCGTGACCGGCCAGCTGCCCGAGGGGGCGGAGCTCGTCGTCGCCGCCGTCGACGATCCGGCTCCGACCGCCGACGTGCCGGGCCGTGTCACCGTTCTGGCCCTGCCCCGCGCCATCTCCGACGAGGAGGCCCGCGCGGCCGGCGGCGAGCGGGCCTCGGGTGAGTGGCTGCTGTTCGTGCACGCCAAGGACCGGGTACTCCCCGGCGCGCTGGGGGCGCTGCGGGACCGGGTCGCGGGCCTCCCGGACGGCGCCGAGCGCGTGGATGTCGTACTCACCGACCAGGTCCGCTCGACCTGGCACGCCTCCGGCGTCCCGGGCCCCGACGCCCGTCTGCTGGCCAGGGCGGGCGACCGCGACCTGGCCCTCGCGGACTGCCCCGACCTCCTGCGGGTCACCCCGCTGCTCGGCAACCGCGCCCTGCGCGCCGCGTTCTGGCGGGACCACCGCGACCAACTGGCCGCCACCGACGAGCGGTTCGCGGCCCGCGCCGCCCTCGTCCTCGCCGGCCGCGTCACCGCTCTGCAGCAGGTGGTGCTCGACGAGCGCAGGCTGCGCGCCGCGAGCCTGCCGCCGCTCACTCCGGAGGAGTACTACGCGCCCGTCGGCGAGTACGAGGACCTCCAGCGGCTGATGGCCGACCGCGGCACGCCGACCGGTCCCCGCGCGGTGCTGTACGACGTGATGGCGACCGAGTGCATGCGGATCGTGGCCCGCGCCGGGATGCCGGAGCCGGTGGGCCGCGAGTTCTTCCGCCGGGCCTCACGCGCGGCCGTCGCGTGGCGGCCGGAAGACTACCGCAGGCCCGCGGGGCTCGAAGGCATCCGGCGCCGGCTGCTCGAGGAGGACGCGTACTCCCGTTACCGTGCCTTCCAGAGCGTCAACCACAAGCGGCGCGGCCTGAAGTCCGCGGTCAGGGAGCGCAAGCGGCGGGTCGGCGCGAAGGTCCGTGCCCACCGCTACCGGCGGGAGCTGCGCCGGCCCGTCGACCCGGACCTGGCGGTGTTCTCCGCGTACTGGGACCGGGGGATGGCCTGCAATCCGGCCGCGATCGCCGCTAAGGTCGCCGAACTCGCCCCGCGCATCCACCAGGTGTGGGTGGTCTCGGCGGCCAACGCGCCGCTCCTGCCGCCCGGCACCGACCACGTCGTGCCCGGCTCCCGCCGCTACTGGGAGGTCATGGCCCGCGCCAAGTACCTCGTCAACAACGTCAACTTCCCCAACGCCGTGGTCAAGCGTCCCGAGGCCGTCCACGTCATGACCCACCACGGCACGCCCCTCAAGCGCATGGGCCTCGACCAGATCGAGTACCCGACCGCGTCCAAGGGCCTCAACTTCCGCCAGCTCCTGGCCCGCGTCGACAAGTGGGACTACAGCGTCACGTCGAACAGCCACTCCACCCGGACGTGGGAGCGCGCCTATCCCGCGCACTACGTCCCGCTGGAGTACGGCTATCCGCGCAACGACGTCTTCTACCGCGCGACGGCCGCCGACATCCGGGCTGTTCGAGACCGCCTCGGCATCGCGCCGGGCCGGCGGGCCGTCCTGTACGCGCCCACCCACCGCGACTACGAGGCCTCCTGGACCCCGCGCCTCGACCTGGCCACGCTCGCCGACCGCCTGGGCGACGACACCGTCCTCCTCGTGCGCGGCCACTACTTCTACGGCGGGGCGGCCTCACCGCTCGCGGAGCTGCGCCGCAGCGGCCGGGTCATCGACGTGTCCACGTACGACCCGGTCGAGGACCTCTGCCTCGCCGCGGACGCCCTGGTCACGGACTACTCGTCGATCATGTTCGACTACGCCTGCCTGGACCGCCCGATCGTGGTCTACGCGGACGACTGGGAGATGTACGCGAAGACCCGCGGGGTCTACTTCGACCTGATCGCCGAGGCGCCCGGGCCCGTCGCCCGTACGCAGGACGAGCTGACGGAGATCCTCACCTCGGGCACGTGGCGCGACGAGGCGTCGGGGAAGGCGCGAGCCGCGTTCCGGCGCCGGTTCTGCGAGTTCGACGACGGCCACGCCGCCGAGCGGGTCGTACGCCGGGTCTTCCTCGGCGAGAGCGACGCGTCGCTGCCCCCGGTGATCCCCGTCGACGAGCGCATCCCCGCGCCCACCCCCGAGGAGGCGGCCCGCCGATGACCACGCCCACGAGGACGATCACTCCCGACGTCACGGTCACCGTCATCGTCTACAACGACGCCGGGCGGCTGCCGCGCGCCGTCGCCTCTGTCCTGGACCAGACGCACGGCAACATCGAGGTCGTCATCAGCGACGACCACTCGACGGACGCCACCCCCGAGGTGGCGCGCCGCCTCGCCGCCGCGGACCCACGGGTGCGCTACCTGCGTCTGCCGGAGAACAGCGGCGGGTGCAGCGCGCCCCGCAACCGCGCGCTCGACATCGCCCGCGCCCCGTATCTGATGTTCCTCGACAGCGACGACGAACTCCCGACGGAATCAGTGGAGTTGCTGCTCGCGGCGCACCGCGAGCGGGAGATCGACTTCGCGATGGGCGCGGTCGAGCGGGTTCGCGTCGACACGGGCCGCACGTCGACATGGATGCCGCACCTGGTCGCGGAGCGCCGCACCGTCGACGGGATCGACGCCGAACCCGGCCTGTTCTTCGAGCACTTGTCGACGAGCAAGATGTACAAGCGGGAGTTCCTCGACCGCAACGAGCTCCGTTTCCCCGAGGGCATCCACTACGAGGACCAGCTGTTCTCGGCGCAGGCGTACTGCCTCGCGAAGTCCTTCACCGTCATCCCCGAGCCGGTCTACCGCTGGTACATCGCGCCGTTCGTCGCCGCGGACGACGCGTCGATCTCCAACCAGCGGCACAAGCTGAGCAACGTCCGCGACCGCGTCCACGTGCAGGAGCTCATCGACGAGTTCCTCGCGGCGGGCGGCCACGCGGGGGTGCGCGAGGACAAGGACTACAAGTTCCTCAAGCACGACTTCCGGATGTACGCGGGCGACCTGCCGTCCCGGGACGACGCGTGGCTGGCCGGGTTCGCCGAGATCGTGAACCCGTATCTGGCGACGCTGTCCCCGGGCGCGTACGCCCGGCTGCCGCGCCCGGAGCGGGTCGTCCTGCAACTGGTGCGCGACGGACGCCTCGCCGACGCCCGGCTCGCCGCGCGCGGGCTCGGTCACGTGGTGGCCCCGCGCGAGACGGCCACGGACGCGTCCGGCGCCGTGTACTGGGGGTCAGTGGTCCCGTCGTCGGACGAGGCGCGTACCGAACTCGACCTGTCCGACCAGGAGTTGTACGCGCGCCCGTTCTCAGGTGCCCAGTTCCGGCACGAGATCACGCGGATCGAGCGCGGTCCCGGCGCCACCGTCGACCTGTCGGTGCGCACGTACGACCCCGGTCTGCGCCTCGCCGTCGGCCCGCATGTCGCCACCCTGGTGGTGGCGCCGGGACGGCGCCGCATGACGACGCGGCTGCGGCTCGACCCGGTGCGGCCGGGCGTCTTCGAGGGGTGGGTGCGGCTCGATCTGGCGGCGGCCCCGCTCCCGGTGCACGGCTTCGACGGCGTACGGCATCCGATGCTCCAGCTCCAAGGGCAAGGCCTGCGCAACACGGCGGTCCTGCTTGCGCCGCTGGACTTCCCCACGCTCACCGCCCGCGTCGGCTACCACTCGGGGGCGGCCCCGCACCGGGTGACGCTGGAGCCGGAGGGGCGGGGCGCGGGGCGCCTCCAGATCCGCTGGCAGCCGGCGGGGCTCACGGCCCGGGTGACACACCCGGTGGCGCGCAGGCTGGCCACGGCGTCGGACGGGCGGGTACGGAACGCGGTACGCCTTGTGAAGAGCGCACTGCGTTAGCCCGCGTCGCCGACGACCTCATAGAGGGTCTGGCCTCCCGGACCCGTCGTGACCTTGTGCAGTGCCGGGTCGGTGGCGGCGAGGCCGGCGTCGTCGGGGTGGCTCACGATCCACCGCACCTCGTAGCGACGCAGGACGTCGAGGCGTTCGGCCCGCGTCGTGCCGGGTGCGAAGTAGGTGTCCACGGCGCGGGTGCGGGCCGTCTCGTCGGGCAGGAAGAAGTCCGGGTAGCCGGGGGCGACGGTGTAGGGCCCGTACCCGGGGATCTGCCGCGCCGGGAACATCGTGGCGAGGACCACGTCCCCGTACTTCGCCCAGGGCATCACCCACTGGTAGCCGCGCCACGGCGGGTTGTAGCGGTCGGCGATCGGCGGGGGCAGGGCGCCGCGCGGCAGGACGTAGCCGAGTGTGCCCGACTGGGTCCACGCGCCCGCGAGGAGCGCCGCGCCGAGCACCGCGGCGAACGCCGCGGCGAACGCCGTACGCAC
>NZ_JBSGTG010000012.1:225287-259363 GCF_053607285.1 Streptomyces sp. NPDC055140
GCGCGGCAGGACGTAGCCGAGTGTGCCCGACTGGGTCCACGCGCCCGCGAGGAGCGCCGCGCCGAGCACCGCGGCGAACGCCGCGGCGAACGCCGTACGCACCGCCCTGCGCCCCGCCCCGAACACCTCGAGGCCCGCCGCGACCTGCGCGGGGATCACGGCGGCCGGCAGGACCCGGCCCCACGAGTAGTGGCCGCTCACCCCGCCCGCCACGAACATCAGCGCCCCGAGCACGAAGAAGACCACCAGCGGATCCCGCCGGTCCCTGCGCAGGCGCACGGCGAGAGCGAACACGCCGGGCAGCAGGAGCCAGTACCGGCCGAGCAGGTTCCCGTACAGGGCCCGGTGGATCTCCTCCAGGCCCTGCGCGTGGAAGAGCGAGAAGAACGAGTAGTACGGCCACGCGGCGAGCACGACCGCACCGATGGCGAGTCCGGCCGCGAGCCGTGCCCACACCGCGCGTACCGGCCAGGGCCGCGCCCCGGCCACCATCGCCAGCGCGCCGAACGACGCGACGACACCCGAGAACTGATGGCTCAGCAGGATCACGGACCAGAGCAGGCCGAGGCCGAGGAACACGGGCAGGCCCGAGCCACGTGCGAGCGCCCCGCGAAGCAGCGCCCAGAAGTGGAAGGACACCCCGAGCGCGAACGTGCTGGGGTAGGAGACGGTCAGGGCAAGGGAGTTGAGGCCTAGGAAGCCGCTCCAGTTGAACAGGCTCGTGCCCCACAGGAGGAGCAGGCACAGGAGGACGAGCACGGTGACGGCCGTACGCCGGGTGCGGTCCATGGACGCGCCGGTGAAAGTGCCGGTGAACCGCCATACGCCGGTCACGAGCAGCGTCAGCGAGATCAGTGCGGCGATGCGCAGCACGGTGAAGGTGCCGAGACCGGTGACGTCGGCGAGGACGCCGAGGAACACCGTCCACGGCGAGTAGTACGGGCTCGGCGTCTTCTCGTCGACCAGCGGGTTGCCCGGGTCGAGGAGATCGTGGCGCAGGCGCTCGACGGTGGCCGCGTGGATGCCGAGGTCGCCCGCCCATGGGAGCCGAACGGCGACTGCCACGAGCAGGGCGAGGAGCAGCAGGAGGACCAGCGGGGCGGCGGCCCTGAGGGCCGCGTTACCCGCGGCGCGCATCGTGCTGGAAGACCCACGTCCGGTAGACGAGGAAGCGGAACGCCGAGGCCAGGACGATGGACAGCGCCTTGGCGACGTTCGACGCGAGCGGTCCGGTCATCGAGGCGCCGTGGTATCCGGCGTAGAACAGGACGCTCTCCATGAGGACGCCGAGCGCGCTGAAGCCGAAGAACAGCGCGATCTGGCGCCGGGTGCGGGAGGCGCGGTCCCGGTAGGCGAAGAAGCGGAAGCCCAGGTAGTTGGTGCCCATGGCGACGCAGCTGGCCAGGACCGTCGCCGTCATCGGGGCCCGGCCGATGCCGTGCAGCAGGAGGTTGAAGACGAGGAAGTTGACGGCGACGCCGCTGCCGCCGACGACGCCGAACTTGGCGACCTCCATGGACAGGCGGCGCACGCGGACCCGGACGGGGGCGCCGACGGGCGGCGCCTCGCGCACCGCGGTCGGGACCGTCATCGACGCGCCCTCGCCCGCAGCTTCCACGGCATGGTGACCGATTCGAGCTGCACCATCAGGTTCATCTTGGACTCGCCGACCGTGCGGTCCTCGAAGTGGATGGGGACCTCCATGACGCCGAAGCCGCGGCGCACGGCGCGGTACTTCATCTCGACCTGGAAGCTGTAGCCCGCGCTGTCCACGGACGCCAGGTCGATGGCGCGCAGGGCGTCCTCGCGCCACAGGTTGAAGCCGCCGGTGATGTCACGGACGCGGGTGCCGAGGATGGTGCCCGCGTAGGCGTTGGCCCAGCGGGACAGGAGCCTGCGGTGCACGCCCCACGCCTCGGAGAGCGTGCCGCCCTGGACGTAGCGGCTGCCGATGGTGACGGCGGCGCCGGTGGACAGGGCGGTGCCGAGGAGCGCGGGGACCTTGTCGACGGGGTGGCTGCCGTCGGCGTCCATCTGGAGGACGTAGCGCGCCCCGTCGGCGACGGCCCGTGCCATGCCGGCCGCGTAGGCCCGGCCGAGGCCCTCCTTCCCGGCTCGGTGCAGGACGCTCATCCGGTCGTGCCCGTGCCGTTCGGCGTACCGCTCGGCGATGTCGCCGGTGCCGTCGGGGCTTGAGTCGTCGACGACGAGGAGGCGCAGGCCCGGGAGCGGGAGCGCCATGAGGGCGTCGGCCATGCCGGGCAGGTTGCCCGCCTCGTTGTAGGTCGGCATGACGACGGTGAGGGGGGTGCGGGCCCAGTCGTCGGGCAGTGGTTTCGCGGCGGCCGGTGTGGCCCCGATGTCGGGAGAGTTCGTGTTCACTGTTCGGTCAGCCCTTCTCCGGCGAGGGAGGAGAAGCGGACGGCCCGGTCGGGCAGTACGGCCTCGCACCACACCCGGGTTCCGTTCCGCAGATCGTTGTGGGCGCCGACGCGGGCGCCGTCACCGATGACGCTGCCGTGCAGGACGGAGCGCCGCCCGATCCGCGCACCCGCGCCGACCAGGCTCTTCCTGACGTAAGCACCGGCGCCCACGGTCGCGCCGTCATGCAGCACGGAACCGTGGACGACGGCCCCTGAACCTACCCGGGCGCCTGCCCCGACGACGGTCCCGTCGGCGAGCCAGGCGTCGGCGGCGACCTTGGCGCCGGGCAGGACGAGGGACTCGCCGCGCACTCCGGGCACAGCGGGTGAGTGGATGACCCCGCGCACGAGGTCGGCGGAGGCCTGCACGAAGGCTTCGGGCCGGCCGAGGTCGAGCCAGTAGGAGTCCTCGACCATGCCGTGCAGATAGGCGCCGGCGGCGAGCAGGCCGGGAAACGTCTCGCGCTCGACGGAGACGGCCCGCCCGGCGGGGATGCTGTCGATGACGGACCTGCGGAACACGTAGGAGCCCGCGTTGATCTGGTCCGTGACGATCTCCTCGGGCGTCTGCGGCTTCTCGGTGAAGGCGAGGACACAGCCGTCGGCGTCGGTGGTTACGAGGCCGAACGCTCTGGGGTCGTCGACCCGGGAGAGGTGGAGGGTGACGTCGGCTTCGCGTTCGCGGTGCCGGTCGATGAGGGCGCGGGTGTCGAGGCCGGTGAGGATGTCGCCGTTGCAGACGAGGACGGGGTCCTCGGGTGCGGAGATCAGGCGGCGCGCCGCGTGCCGGATCGCGCCGCCGGTGCCCAGCGGCTCGTACTCGACGGCGTATTCGAGGTGGACGCCGTGCGCCGATCCGTCGCCGAAGTACGGCTCGAAGACTTCGGCGAGATAGCAGGTGGCGAGGACGACGTGGTCGACGCCCGCGGCGGCGAGCCGCGCGATCTGGTGGGCCAGGAAGGGGACTCCGGCTGCCGGCACCATGGGCTTGGGCGTGTTGACCGTGAGCGGCCGCAGCCGGGTGCCCAGCCCGCCGACCAGCAGAATCGCTTCCGTCATGGACCCTTCCCGACCTCTCCGCTCCGTGCCGCCGACCTGACAATCGGGTCCACTTTAGACGTAATGCCCGATTTAGTCGGCGTATGGCGAACCCCTTGGGGCCGACGCGCCTTCAGGAGCAACCGATTGGGCGCGCGGTCCATCAGGTCAGACCCGGTCAAGAGAACGGCCGGAGAAAGGGAAGAGAACGGAAAGAGTCCGGGCGGTGAAACAGGGGCGCCCCGCACCGGAGTTCCGGTGCGGGGCGCCCCCGTTCGCTGACGCGGACCCTACGAGTGCGTGCGCAGCAGCGTCCTCATCGTGCGCATCGCGACCGACAGGTTCGCCAGGTCGAAGGCGTCCGAGCTCTGGATCTCCTCCAGGGTCGTCCGCGCGCGGCCCAGGATCGGCGCGTTCTTCTCCTGCCACGCGTCGAAGCGCTGCTCCGGAGTCGACACGCCGTTCCCGACGGTCAGCACATCGGCCGTGAGGGCGGCGTGCGCCGCGTACAGGTCCTCACGGATCGAGGCGCGGGCCATCGACTGCCAGCGGTCGGACCGCGGCAGCTCGATGATCCGGTCCATCAGCTGCGCGATGGACAGCCGGTCCGCGAGGTCGTAGTACACCTCGGCGACGGCCAGGGGGTCCTTGCCGGTGCGGTCGGCGATCGCCACGATGTCGAGCGTCGGGAAGGCCGAGGAGAACCCGGCGACCCGCTGGGCCAGCTCCTCAGGCACGCCCGCGGTGGTCAGCTCGTCCAGGATCGACTGGTACCACTCGGCGTCCGCGCCGCGCAGCATCTTCGGCATGGCCGACCAGACCTGGGCGACGCCCTCACGGAAGAAGTCGATCGTCTCGGCGAGCTGCAGCGGCTGCGGCCGGTTGTTGAGCAGCCAGCGCGTGCCGCGCTCGACCAGGCGGCGCGAGTGCAGCCTGATCCGGGTCTGGACGTCCGCGGCGACGACATTGTCGAGCGCCTCGACCGCGTCCCAGACCTCACCGAGGCCGAAGATCTCGCGCGCGGCGAGCTGCGCCCGCACGATCTCCTCCAGGGACGCCCCGGTCTCCTCGCGCAGCCGGTGCAGGAACGTCGAACCGCCCGTGTTCACCGTGTCGTTGACCAGCACCGTGGTGACGATCTCGCGGCGCAGCGCGTGCCCGTCGACCGCGTCGGAGAACCGCTCGCGCAGCGCCTGCGGGAAGTAGGCGTGCAGGAGCCTGCGCAGGTACGGGTCGTCCGGCAGGGACGTCTGGATCAGCTCGTGCGCGGCCGTGATCTTCGTGTACGCGAGGAGGACGGCCAGCTCGGGCTGGCTCAGACCGCGCCCGGAGTTCAGCAGTTCCTTGACCTGCCGGTCGGCCGGCAGGAACTCCAGGGCCCGGTCGAGGTTGCCGTCGCGGACCAGGCGGCGCATGAAGCGCTGGTGGGCGTGGAGCAGGTCGGGCGCCTGGGCGACCGCGTTGGCGAGGGCCGTGTTCTGCGCGTAGTTGTTGCGCAGCACCAGGGCGCCGACCTCGTCGGTCATCTCGGCGAGCAGCTTGTTGCGCTGCTTGACGGTCATGTCGCCGTCGGTGACGAGCGCGTTGAGCAGGATCTTGATGTTCACCTCGTGGTCGGAGGTGTCCACGCCCGCGCTGTTGTCGATGGCGTCGGTGTTGACCTTGCCGCCCTTGCGCGCGAACTCGATACGGCCCAGCTGGGTCGCGCCGAGGTTGCCGCCCTCGCCGATCACCTTGGCCCGCACGTCCTGGCCGTCCACGCGGATCGCGTCGTTGGCCTTGTCGCCGACATCCGCGTTCGACTCGGCGGACGACTTCACGTACGTGCCGATGCCGCCGTTCCACAGCAGGTCGACCGGCGCGTGCAGGATCGTCTTCATCAGGTCGGCCGGCGTCATCTTCGCGGCGCCCGACTCGATGCCGAGTGCCTCGCGGATGTGCGCGTTGAGCTGGATCGCCTTGGCGGAGCGCGGGAAGATGCCGCCGCCCGCGGAGATCAGCTCCTTGTTGTAGTCGGCCCACGAGGAGCGCGGCAGGTCGAACAGGCGGCGGCGCTCGGCGTACGAGGTGGCCGCGTCGGGCCGCGGGTCGATGAAGATGTGCCGGTGGTCGAACGCGGCGACCAGGCGGATGTGCTCGGAGAGCAGCATGCCGTTGCCGAACACGTCACCGGACATGTCGCCGACGCCGACGACCGTGAAGTCCTCGGTCTGCGTGTCGGTACCCAGCTCCCGGAAGTGCCGCTTCACGGACTCCCAGGCGCCGCGGGCCGTGATGCCCATGCCCTTGTGGTCGTAGCCCGCCGAGCCGCCGGAGGCGAAGGCGTCACCGAGCCAGAAGTTGTACGACTCGGCGACCGCGTTGGCGATGTCGGAGAACGTCGCCGTGCCCTTGTCGGCCGCGACCACGAGGTACGTGTCGTCCTCGTCGTGCCGCACGACGTCCGCCGGGGGCACGACCTCGCCGGCCACCAGGTTGTCGGTGATGTCGAGCAGCGCCGAGATGAAGGTCTTGTACGACGCGACACCCTCGGCCAGCCAGGCGTCACGGTCGACGCTCGGGTCCGGCAGGTTCTTCGCGACGAAGCCGCCCTTGGCGCCGACCGGCACGATGACGGTGTTCTTCACCATCTGCGCCTTGACCAGGCCGAGGACCTCGGTACGGAAGTCCTCACGCCGGTCGGACCAGCGCAGACCACCGCGGGCGACCTTGCCGAAGCGCAGGTGCACACCCTCGACCCGCGGCGAGTACACCCAGATCTCGAAGGCGGGGCGCGGCGCGGGCAGGTCGGGGATGGCCTGCGGGTCGAACTTCATGGAGACGTACGCGTGCGGCTTGCCGTCGTCGGCCTTCTGGAAGAAGTTCGTCCGCAGCGTCGCCTTGATGACGGTCAGGAACGACCGCAGGATCCGGTCCTCGTCCAGGCTCGCGACCTGGTCGAGCGCCCCGTCGAGCTCCTCCAGGAGCCCGTCGATCAGCTCGGTCCCGGCCCGCTGGCGCTCCGGCGACATGCGCGCCTCGAAGAGGCTCACCAGGAGGCGGGTGGTGTGGACGTTGTTACGGAGGGTGTCCTCCATGTAGTCCTGGCTGAACGTCGCACCGGCCTGGCGCAGGTACTTGGCGTACGCGCGCAGCACCATCGCCTGCCGCCAGTTCAGACCGGCGCTCAGGACGAGGGAGTTGAAGCCGTCGTTCTCGGCGGCGCCGGTCCAGGACGCCGTGAAGGCTTCCTGGAAGCGCTCGCGGCCGTCGTCACCGAGGTAGTCGCCATTGCCGGTGGACGACTTCGGCATGCGCAGACCGAAGTCGTAGATCCACGCGGTGGTCCGGTCCGAGCAGCGCAGTTCGTACGGGCGCTCGTCGATGACCTCGACGCCGAGCTGGTTGAGGACCGGCAGGACGGACGACAGGGAGACCGGCGCGCCGGTGCGGTAGATCTTGAAGCGGCGCTCGCCGGGGGCCGCGCCCACGGGCTCGTACAGCGAGAGCGCGAAGTCCTTCTCGCCGCGCTTGAGGGCCTCCAGGTGGACGAGGTCGGCGACCGCCGCGCGCGGCGAGTGGTCGGCCTTGTAGCCCTCGGGGAAGGCGCCGGAGTAGCGGCGGGCCAGCTCGGCCGCGCGCTCCTCGCCGCACTCCGCGTTCAGCGCCTCGCCGAAGCCGTCGGCCCACGAGCGGGCGGCGTCGACGAGCCGCGCCTCGATGCGCTCGGTGTCGGCCTCGGTCAGCACGGGCAGCTCGGTGCCCGGCTCGACGCGGATGACGAAGTGCAGCCGGGACAGGATCGACTCGGTGTTCCAGGCCGTGAAGTCGACGCTGGTGCCGTTGAGCTCTTCCTTGAGGATGTCGATGATCCGCAGCCGGACACCGGTGGTGTAGCGGTCGCGCGGCAGGTAGACGAGGGCCGAGTAGTAGCGGCCGTACTCGTCCTGGCGCAGGTAGAGCCGCAGCCGGCGGCGCTCCTGGAGGTAGAGGACGCTGGTGACGATGGCGCGCAGCTCGTCGGCCGGGGTCTGGAACAGCTCGTCGCGCGGGTACGTCTCCAGGATCTGGAGCAGGTCGCGGCCGTCGTGGCTGTTGGGCGAGAACCCGGCGCCCCGCAGCACTTCCTGGACCTTGCGGCGCACGACCGGGACGCGCCGGACGCTCTCCGTGTACGCGGCGCTCGAGAAGAGGCCGAGGAAGCGGCGCTCGCCGATGACGTTGCCCTCGGCGTCGAACTTCTTCACGCCGACGTAGTCGAGGTACGAGGGGCGGTGCACGGTGGCGCGGCTGTTGGCCTTGGTCAGCACGAGGATCTTGTGCTCGCGGGCCTTGGCGCGCGCGTCGGCGGGCAGCCGGCTGAAGGACGGGCTCACCGGGTGGTGGTCGTCGCTGCCGTGCTGCGGGTCGGAGCGCAGGATGCCGAGGCCGGTGCCGGGCACGGCGGACAGCGAGTCGTCCTCGCGCAGCTCGTACTCGCGGTAGCCGAGGAACGTGAAGTGGTCGGCGGACAGCCAGCGCAGCAGCTCGCGGGCCTCCTCGACGTCCTGGGCGCGCAGGTCGTCGGCGGTGGGCTCGCTGGGCAGGTCGTCGGCGATGCGCAGCGCCGAGTCCCGCATCTTCTCCCAGTCCTCGACGGCCTCACGGACGTCGGACAGGACACGCAGCAGGTCGGAGGTCATCTGCTTCAGGTCGGCGCGGTCGGTCTCCCGGTCCATCTCCACGTGGATCCACGACTCGGTGAGCGTGTCGTGGCCGTCGGCGGCGCTGCCCGCGGGCAGGACCTCCTGGAGCTTGCCGGTCAGGTCGCGGCGCACGGTGACCTGCGGGTGGATCACGACGTGGATGCCGCGGCCCTGGCGGGACAGCTCGTTGGTGACCGAGTCGACCAGGAACGGCATGTCGTCGGTGACGACCTCGACGACGGAGTGGCTGCAGGTCCAGCCGTTCTCCTCGACCGTCGGCGTGTGGACCTTGACGTTCGCGGTGCCCTGCGGGCGGACCTCCGCGAGCCGGTAGTGGGAGACGGCTGCTCCGAAGACGTCGACCGGGTCACGGTCGGCCAGGTCCTCGGGGGCGGTGTGCAGGTAGTAGCGCTGGAGGAACGCGAGCACGGACTCCTGGTCCGGAGCCCCCTCGCCATTCGTCCCGGCCGGGAGATGCCCCCCTGCCGGGCTGTTCTCAGCTACCCGGGCGGCCCGTGCGAGCAGCTCGGCCTTGGCTTCGTCCAGCTTGGTCTGCATTGTCCTCTGGCTCCTGTCGCGCGCCGTTGCGTGACGTTGAAGAAATTGATGCGGCACAACGCCACGACGCGGGGTCTCCGGTCGATGTCGACGGTATGCCGGGATGAGAGATGAGCGGGCGTTTATCCGCCATTTTTGGCGTATTTCCTGCCCGGAGCCGGGACGGCATCCATGTTCCGTCCCGAAGGGAATGGTCAGCGGAGCACCGGGCACGGATGTAGATCTCCGTGTGCTCCCGGCGCGGGCAGGGGGCGACGATGCCCCCGCGAGATATCGCGCTGATCACGGGTCAAGGCTATCGCCCCTCCCCCGGGAGTCGTCATGAGCCGTATGTGTACAAATACAGCGGTCGAACTTTGACACTCTGCACAGGGACAGCGACGCGGATGAATGCCATGAGGGGTTGCCTAACGGTCCTGCCGGGTCCACGTTGAGGGGAAGACACCCCGGCCCGAAGGCTCCGAGGGGAGCGCACAGCCATGGCACCCAAGATCCTCCTGGTGACCGGCGACGCCGCCGAGTCACTGGAAGTCCTGTACCCCTACCAGCGCCTGCGCGAGGAGGGCTACGACGTCCACATCGCCGCCCCGGAGCGCAAGAAGCTGCAGTTCGTCGTCCATGACTTCGAGCCGGGGTTCGACACGTACACGGAGAAGCCCGGCTACACCTGGCCCGCCGATCTCGCGTTCGCGGAGGTCGAGCCGGAACAGTACGTCGCTGTCGTGATCCCGGGCGGCCGCGCCCCCGAGTATCTGCGCAACGACCCGGAGCTGCGCAAGATTCTGAAGTCTTTTTTCGACGCCGACAAGCCCGTGGCCCAGATCTGCCACGGTCCGCTGCTCACGGCGGCGGTCGACGGGCTGCGCGGGCGCAACGTCACGGCCTATCCGGCGCTGGAGCCCGACATGCAGGCGGCCGGTGCGGCATTCCGCGACGCGGAAGTGGTGGTCGACGGGACGCTGGTGTCGTCCCGCGCCTGGCCGGACCACTCGGGGTGGATGCGAGAGTTCCTCACGGTGCTGCGCGCCAAGGCGCCGGTGACCTGAGGCCTGAGCCCACGCCGTGCCACAGCTCGCACTGCGTATCACCGAGCGCGGTTCGTACCGCCTTGCACGCGGACTCCTGCTCGTCGAACAGCGAGGGCAGCATGCCCACCGGGTCGCCGGGATCGGCTCGCGGTCGCGCAGCGCCGAGAGCTCCACCCGCCAGACCCCGTCGGGGAATTGCTCCCCGAGCCCGGCCACTGCACGCAGCGCCGTGCGGCTCTTGCCGAGCCCGCCGGGGCCCACGAGTGCGACGAGCCGTGCCTGCCCGAACGCCCCCGTACCTGCGCGAGTTCATCCGCCCGGCCGGCGAATGTGGCGACGTCGGCCGGAAGTTGTCCCCCGCGCCTCTGCCCGAAGCCGAATCCCATGGCGCCGCGCCCCGTCCCGCTCTGCCTGATCTGTGCATTCCGGTTCGCCGGCGCACCCACCACAACATACGCAGCCCGCCGCGGAACGTGAGCGCATTCGCTCACCCCGCCAGACGTTCCGCCACTCCCACGGCCTCGGCGAGAGTGTCCACGACCGGCGCCCCCACGCCTTCGAGGCTGGCCCTGCTGTGCGATCCGCCCGTGTAGAGCACGGCGCCGGCGCCCGCGTGCAGCGCGGCCACCGCGTCGTCGGCCGCGTCCCCGATGACCACCGTGCGCCCCGGCGCCACCCCCGAACCGGCCAGCGCACCGAGATGGCGGACCATGTGCTCGGCCTTGCTGCCGCCGGAGGGGCCGGTGCGTCCGTCGACGCGCAGGAAGTGCGACTCGATCCCGAACTCCCGTACCAGCGGGACGAGTTCGTCATGCCCGTACATGCTGAGGATCGACTGGCTGCGGCCCGCGGCGCGCCAGTCGGCGAGGAGGAGCTCCGCGCCGTCGGCGAGCCCGCAGGCCGTGCGGTGGAGCGTGTAGTGCCGCTGGAAGGCGGTGTCCATGCGCTCCCACTCGGCCTCGGTGGGCAGCCGGCCCATCAGCCGCTGGTAGAAGCGGGGGATCGGCACGCAGTACAGCTCTCTGTACCGCTCCAGGGTGATCGGCTCGAGTCCGATCTCCTCGAAGGCGGCGTTGGTCGCGCTGATGACCGCGTCGTTGTCGTGGAACAGCGTCCCGTTCCAGTCCCAGACGATGTGTGCTCCGGCTGCGTGCTTCCCCATGCCAAGAATTTACCCGCCGGGACCGACAATCCTACGTTCGCGCAGGTCAGCCGCTCAGGCCGAGCAGATTCGGGATCTCCTGCGTGGCGAACCAGAGGAGCTCGTGGTCCTCGGCGCCGTCGACGACGAACTGCGCGTCGTCGTCGCCCTGGTCCGCCGCCCCGAGCGCCGCGGCCGCCGCCGTCACGTCCTTCTCGGCGTCGGCGGAGTCCACGTGCACCGCCGCGGCCTTGGCCAGGGGGACCGCGTTCGCGATCCGCACCTCGCCGAGCGCTCCCGGGTCGAGTCCGCGGTCCGGGTCGGCCACCGCGGCGCCGTCCGGCACGTCGAGCGCGACCACGACCCGCTTACGGGGCGCGTCCGGCTCCCCGGCGATCAGCCGCAGCGACGCCACCGCCGCGCGGTTGAGGGCCGCGTACTCCAGCTCCTCCATGTCGTCGGAGACGTACCACTCGCGCAGCGCGGGCGTCACGGCGTACGCGGTGAGCGGTCCGGGTCCCAGTTCGCCCGCCTTGTGCGCCTCGGCGAGACGGGGCAGGGACAGGGGGACGTACACGCGCATGGCGGGCCACTTTCGTCGACGAGAGGGCCTTCAGGATACGTGCGGGAGTCCCCCTTCGGGGTGCCGGTCACCACCCGTCCGCACGTCCACTCCGGACCTCTCCGTGACCCTCCCGAGCCCTGCCCTCGCACGCCTTGCCCGCCGTCCGATCACTCGGATAGGTGATCCTTCCGGCCGCCCGCGCCGGGTGCCTCCGGCCTTGTGAGCGGCGCCTCCGTCCACGTACAAGATCCCCAAGCGAAGTTACCGATCGGTATCCACCGGTCGGATGCCGAACGGGGACCCAGACATGCACGAGCCCACCGCCCATGAGCCGCTGCGCAAGGTGATGGACCAGCCGCGCCGCCGCCCCAGGACGACCCGGCCCCCGGGCGGCCGCCCGCCCGGCAGGCAGGACGCCGGTCGCCCCGGGGTGCGGCCCGTGCGCGTCCCGCCCCAGCTGCCGCCCCACCCCGCCGAGCTGTTCACCGAGCGCCTCCTGCTGATGCTCAGCGGCCAGCGCCCCGTCCACTGGGCGTCCCGCCACTTCGCCGGATCCCTCTACGACGCCCTGATCCGGCTCGCCGAGAACCGGCCCCTCAACGACCGGGGACGGCAGCCCGTCGTCCGCGGCATCGGCCACTACCAGCCCGAACCCGGCGTCTACGAAGTCTTCGCCCGGATCAGCGCCGGCCCCCGGCTGCACGCCCTCGCCTTCCGCCTGCACCGGGGCGACGACCATCGCTGGCTCTGCACGGCCGTCGAGATGGTCGGGCGCCCGCCCCGCGGTACCGGGGCGTGAGCGCCACCGCCGTCAGCGCGCCGGCCGCGCGTCGAGCCAGGCGTCGACCTCGTCCAGCGCGGTCACCGGCAGCGCGGGGTGGTCGACGCCCTCGTACGACGTGTGCGTCACCCGGGTCCCGGCCCGCGCCAGTACCGCCGCCGTCTCCTTCGAGGTGACGTCCGGCACCGTCGTGTCCGCGGTGCCCCTGCACGACCAGCACCGGCTCGCGGTAGCGGGTGACGGGCGGCTCGGAGTGGCGGGCCGCCAACGCGGCGAGCTCGGGCGCTCGGGTATGCGGGGCCCCGCATACCCGTTGCGACCTGCCGTTCCGGCTGACGGTTTCCGGCTGACGGTTTCCGGCTGACGGTTTCCGGCCGCCGGTGTTCCGGCCGCCCCTGCTGTGCCGTCCCGACATCGACGAAAGGGGCCGGGCATCCCGTGCCCGGCCCCTTCACCCACGCTCGGTCAGAGCGCGCCGCGCACTACTTCTTGCGGCGACGCCCGCCCTTCTGCTGCTTGCGGCGCTCCGCGCGCGTGAGGCCGTCGGCCTCGGAGCGCGTCGGGCCGTCCTCGGTGACGTAGTCCATCTCGTCCACGCCGCCCTCGGCGTTCGGCGCCTGGAAGTGCAGGCGGTCCGGACGCTGCGGGGCGTCGAGACCCTTGGCCCGGATCTCGGGACGGCCGACACCGGCCGGCACCGCGTCCTGCTTGTCCAGGGACGGCGCCGCGTCCTGCACCGGAACCTCCTCGACCTGCTGCTCGACCTGGACCTCCAGGTTGAACAGATAGCCGACGGACTCTTCCTTGATGCCCTCCATCATGGCGGTGAACATGTCGAAGCCCTCGCGCTGGTACTCGACCAGCGGGTCCTTCTGCGCCATGGCGCGCAGGCCGATGCCCTCCTGGAGGTAGTCCATCTCGTAGAGGTGCTCACGCCACTTGCGGTCCAGGACGGAGAGGACCACGCGGCGCTCCAGCTCACGCATGATCTCGGAGCCGAGCTGCTCCTCACGCGCCGCGTACTGCGTGTGGATGTCCTCCTTGACGGACTCCCCGATGAATTCGGCCGTCAGACCCGCACGGTCACCCGCGGCCTCCTCCAGCTCGTCCACGGTGACCTTCACCGGGTAGAGCTGCTTGAAGGCGCCCCACAGCCGGTCCAGGTCCCACTCCTCGGCGAAGCCCTCCGCTGTCTCGGCGCCGATGTACTCGTCGATCGTGCCGTCCATGAAGTGCTGGATCTGCTCGTGCAGGTCCTCGCCCTCCAGGACGCGGCGCCGCTCGCCGTAGATGACCTCACGCTGCCGGTTGAGGACCTCGTCGTACTTGAGGACGTTCTTCCGGGTCTCGAAGTTCTGCTGCTCGACCTGCGACTGGGCCGACGCGATGGCGCGCGTGACCATCTTGTTCTCGATCGGCACGTCGTCCGGGACGTTCGCCATCGACATGACGCGCTCGACCATCTGGGCCTTGAACAGGCGCATCAGGTCGTCACCGAGCGACAGGTAGAAGCGGGACTCGCCCGGGTCTCCCTGACGGCCGGAACGGCCACGCAGCTGGTTGTCGATACGGCGCGACTCGTGCCGCTCCGTGCCGAGGACGTAGAGCCCGCCGAGGTCCTTGACCTCCTCGAACTCGGCCTTCACCGCGTGCTCGGCCCGCTCCAGAGCGGCCGGCAGCGCGGCCGCCCACTCCTCGACGTGCTCGACCGGGTCGAGGCCGCGCTGGCGCAGCTCCGCCTCGGCGAGGTCGTCCGGGTTGCCGCCGAGCTTGATGTCGGTGCCTCGACCGGCCATGTTCGTGGCGACGGTGACGGCACCCTTGCGGCCGGCCTGGGCGACGATCGTCGCCTCACGGTCGTGCTGCTTCGCGTTCAGCACCTCGTGCTGCACACCGCGCTTGGACAGCTGCTGCGAGAGGTACTCGGACTTCTCGACGGACGTCGTACCGACGAGGATCGGCTGACCCTGCTCGTGCTTCTCGGCGATGTCGTCGACGACCGCGTCGAACTTGGCGACCTCGGTGCGGTAGATCAGGTCCGCCTGGTCCTTGCGGACCATCGGCTTGTTCGTCGGGATCGGGACGACGCCCAGCTTGTAGATCTGGTGGAACTCGGCGGCCTCGGTCATGGCCGTACCGGTCATGCCGGAGAGCTTGCCGTAGAGACGGAAGAAGTTCTGCAGGGTGATCGTGGCGAGCGTCTGGTTCTCGTCCTTGATGTCCACCCCTTCCTTCGCCTCGATCGCCTGGTGCATGCCCTCGTTGTAGCGGCGGCCGGCGAGGATACGGCCGGTGTGCTCGTCGACGATCATGACTTCGCCGTCGATGACGACGTAGTCCTTGTCCTTCTTGAACAGTTCCTTCGCCTTGATGGCGTTGTTCAGGTAACCGACGAGCGGCGTGTTCACCGACTCGTAGAGGTTGTCGATGCCCAGCCAGTCCTCGACCTTGGCGACGCCGGGCTCGTGGATGGCGACGGTGCGCTTCTTCTCGTCGACCTCGTAGTCGCCGGTCTCCTCGATGCCCTTCAGCGGGTTACCGGCCTCACCCTTCTTCAGGCGGGTGACCAGCTTCGCGAAGTCGCCGTACCACTTCGTGGCCTGGTCGGCGGGGCCGGAGATGATCAGCGGCGTACGGGCCTCGTCGACGAGGATCGAGTCGACCTCGTCGACCACCGCGAAGTTGTGGCCGCGCTGGACGAGCTCGTCCTGGGACCACGCCATGTTGTCGCGGAGGTAGTCGAAGCCGAACTCGTTGTTCGTGCCGTACGTGATGTCGCAGTTGTACTGCTCACGGCGCTGCGCCGGCGTCATGTTCGCCAGGATGCAGCCCACGCTCAGGCCGAGGAACTTGTGGACGCGGCCCATCATCTCGGAGTCGCGCTCGGCCAGGTAGTCGTTCACCGTGATCAGGTGGACGCCCTTGCCGGACAGCGCGTTCAAGTACGTCGGGAGCGTGCCGACGAGGGTCTTGCCCTCACCGGTCTTCATCTCGGCCACGTATCCGAGGTGCAGCGCGGCGCCACCCATCAGCTGCACGTCATAGGGGCGCTGGCCCAGGACGCGCCTGGAGGCCTCACGGACGGTCGCGAACGCCTCGGGGAGCAGGTCGTCGAGGCTCTCGCCGTCGGCGTACCTCTCCTTGTACTCGTCGGTGAGGGCCCGCAGCTCGGCGTCGGAGAGGCTGACGAAATCCTCTTCGAGGGAGTTGACCTGGTCCGCGATGCGGTGCAGCTTGCGCAGGATCTTGCCTTCGCCTGCACGCATGATCTTCGAGAGGACGGACACGGGGGTTGGTCTCCTTGCCGGTCGGGCCTGGCACGGTCGGGTGTGACGGTATAGAGCAACGGCCATCGTATGCGAGGACCCCGGCGCGCCGGGAGGTCTGCCGTAACCACAGCCACACGGACAACGCACGAGGACCGCTCAAGGTGCCGCACGAAGGTGTGCGCCCCGACCACGAAAGGTAACAGCGCGCTCACCCTGCGAATTCTGCTGGCGCCATTGTCGGCCTCCGAGCAGAATCGGCCGATGGAACCCGTCGTACTCACCACCGACCGCCTGCACCTGCGCACGTTCACCGTCGAGGACACCGACGAGGTGTATCTCGCGGCCCAGGACCCCGACATCCAGCGCTGGACCACGATCCCGTCGCCCTACGCGCGCGTGGACGCCGAGCACTTCGTCGGCCTCATGGTCCCGGACGGCTGGCGGGCCGACACGGAGTACACCTTCGCCGTGCGGCTCCAGGAGGACGGCCCCGTGATCGCCGCCGCCAGCCTGCACCACCCGCGCGCGGGTGCCTGGGAGGTCGGCTTCTGGACCGGCAAGGAGCACCGCGGCCGCGGCTACATGACCGAAACCGTCCTCGCCCTGGCCCACTGGGCCTTCACCGACCTGGCCTGTACGCGCCTGGAGTGGCGCGCCGAGGTCGGCAACGTCGGCTCGCGCACCGTCGCCGAGAAGGCCGGCTTCACCGTGGAGGGCGTCATGCGGGCGGGCCTGCCCAACAAGGGCGTGCTGCGCGACTGCTGGGTCGCCTCGCTCCTCCCCTCGGACCTCGGCATCCCGGCGGTGCTGCCCTACCTCCCGGCACCTGCGTGACGGCGTCCGGCGCCGGGACGGCACTTCCCGGCCCCGGCCTGACGGCTTCGGGCGCCGCCTGACGGGCAGAGCTTTGCGGTCGCGGCCCGACTGTCAGTGCCGCGCCCTATCGTTCGGGGCATGACGACCACGCCGCGCCCCGCCGCCGAACTCACCGCCGACGAGGCCCGCCGCATCGCGCTGCGGGCCCAGGGGTTCCTCGGCGCGCCGGACCGCAGGGCCGGAGTCCGCGGCGTGCTCCGTCACCTCGGAGCGGTCCAGCTCGACACCATCTCGGTGCTGGCCCGCTCCCACGAACTCATCCCGTACGCACGCCTGGGCGCGGTCGGCCGCAGAACGGTCGAGGACGCGTACTGGACCCCCGGCGCGTCGGGCGCGCCGCACGCCTTCGAGTACTGGTCCCATGCCGCGTGCATCCTGCCCGTCGAGGAGTGGCCCCACTTCGCGTTCCGCCGCCGCGCATACCGCACCCGCCCGCACTGGTACCACGACCTGCCCGACGGCGCGTACGAGCAGGTCATCAAGCAGCTGCGCACCGAAGGCCCGCTCACGGCCACGGAGTTGGGCGGCGCGAAGAACAAGGGCGAGTGGTGGGACTGGTCCGAGGCAAAGGTCGCCGTGGAGCGCGCCCTGATGTACGGCGAGGTGGTGTGCACGCAGCGCCGCAGCTGGAAGCGGGTGTACGACCTCGCCGAGCGCGCCGTCCCGGCCGAGCTGCTCCATGACGACCTCGACGACCGGGAGTGCCTGCGCCGTCTGGTCCGCCTGGCGGGACAGGCCCTGGGCGTCGGCACGCGCTCCGACATCGCGGACTACCACCGCCTGAAGAACGAGCAGTTCGACGCGGTGGTCGAGGACTCGGGCCTGGTTCCCGTGACCGTGGAGGGCTGGGGGAAGCCGGCATGGGCGGACCCGGCGGCGCTGGAGACCGTCCCGCGCGGCCGCCACCGTACGACGCTGCTCTCGCCCTTCGACTCCCTGATCTGGGAGCGGGCCCGCACGGAGCGGATTTTCGGCGTCACGCACCGCCTGGAGGCGTACGTCCCCAAGCCGAAGCGGGTGCACGGCTACTTCGCGATGCCGGTCCTCGCGGGCGGGCACCTGGTGGGCCGCGTCGACCCCGCGCGCGACGGGAGCACGCTGGTCGCCAAGCAGGTCTCCATCGACGGCCCGAAGGCGGTCCCGGCCGTGGCGCAGGCGCTGCGGGAGGCGGCACAGTGGGTGGGCTGCGACACGGTCCGGATCGAGCGCGTCGACATGCCTGGCCTCAAGCCGGCCCTGGTCACCGCCCTCGACTGACCGCTCTCACCCGTCGGCCGTCACCGGCGGCCGTCACCGGATCTCGAGGATCTTCTCCCGCATCGCGTAGACCACGGCCTCCATCCTGGAGTGCAGCTGCAGCTTCTCCAGGATGTTGCGCACATGGTTCTTCACGGTGTTCTCGGAGATGAACAGTTCCTTCGCGATATCGCGGTTGTTCATGCCCGTGGCGACCAGCTTCAGGACTTCCAGCTCGCGGTCGGTCAGCCGCGGCGCGGGAACGAGGCGCCGCTCGTCCGTGCGCTGGATCATCGACTTGAATTCGGTGAGGAGCTTCGACGCCATCGAGGGGCTGATCTGCGACTGCCCGTCGGCCACGGCGCGAATGGCCGTCGCCACCTCGTCCGTAGAGATCTCCTTGAGCAGATAGCCCGTCGCGCCCGCCTTGATCGCGTCGTAGAGATCGGCTTCCTCGTCACTGATGGTGAGCATGATGATCTTGGCGCTGGGGGCCACCTCCTTGATGGAGGTGCACGCCTCGATCCCGCCGCGCTTGGGCATCCGCACATCCATCAGGATGATGTCGGGCAGCAGGTCGGCCGCCTTGTCCACGGCCTCGGCGCCGTCGCCCGCCTCACCGACGACCTGGATGTCCTCCTCGGCCGCGAGAACGATCTCGAGCCCGCGCCGGAACAGCGCGTGGTCGTCCACCACGAGGACCCGGATCGGCTCCTTGCGCGGCGCGCTCTCGTCCGGGCCCATGCCCTGGACACCGTCACCGGCCGTACCGGCGCCGTCATCCCGCATCGGTCCGAAGCTGTCCGCCATCGTTCCTCCCCCTGAAGGCCATGGCCCGTCTTCCGGTGCCACGCCAACCCGAGGCAGCGGCACACCGGTTGACCCGGCACGGCCATGATTTCATGCCTTGGCGTCGGCGCGGTGACAGAGCAGTGTGCACGGGGGTCGCGCGATGGTGCCCCTGGGGGCGCACGCGCTCCCAGGGGCACCCTTTTCCGGCTGTCTCCCGCGGGCTTAGCGGTGTTGTTCCGCCTGCTTCAGCCGCCGAGCGCCCCGCCCGCTTCGGACGACTGCGCCTGGGTGACCATCGGGTCGGTGTTGAGGTGGATCACGCCGTAGTCGTAGGCGTGGCGCCGGTAGACGACGCTGGGCTCCTTGGTCTCGGAGTCGACGAAGAGGTAGAAGTCGTGCCCGACCAGCTCCATCTCGTAGAGCGCCTGGTCGAGCGACATGGGCGCAGCGACGTGCGTCTTCTCGCGAACGATGAGCGGGCCTTCGCCCTGGACCTCGAGGGAGCCGATCCTCTTGGTCGGCACTCCGCCGGGCTCCTCGTTGTTGACCACTGAGCCGTCCCCGTTCAGAGTCGCCGTGGGGACGACATCGGGGACTTCCGCGGCCGTGAGCCTGCCGTTTCCACGGCGGGTGGACCGCTTGCTGTGTTCCTTGCGCAGGCGCGCCTCGAGCTTGTCCGTTGCCAGGTCGAGCGCCGCATACGGGTCGCTGGCCGCGGCCTCCGCCCGGATGACCGGGCCGCGCGTGCGGAGTGTGATCTCTACGCGGTCGCAGCGGTCGGCCTGTCGGGGGTTGGGCTCCTTGGACACCTCCACGTCGAGGCTGATCACCTTGCCGTCGAACTTCTGGATCTTCTCCAGCTTCAGCTTCTCGGCCACGTGCTTGCGGAACCGCTCGGGCACCTCTGTCTTGCGGCCCTTGACGACGATGTCCACGCAGAACTCCGTTCCCGGATCGCCCCGCTCCATCGGCGGAGCATCTCCCTGTTGCACCAGACTCCGGCCACTTCCGGAGTCTCTGACTCGGCGACTTCCACCTCCTCCTCCCCCATGGACAAGATCTACACCCCATCATCGCGGGTGATTGCCGAAAAAACCTGCGGCACCCACGACACGGCATTCCCGATTGCCGAGGACGGCGTCAGCCATTCCTCACAACCGAACATATCTCGCCCGGACGGATGTCGTCACCCTCTACTGACGCGTACCTCCATTCAGGTGAATTGACCCCCTCACTACCTGCAACGACGCAGGTTTGCGCTCAGTTCCGGTTTATTTCGAAAGAACCCGGAGAGGCGGCGACCACGGCCGCACTGATCGAGTTGCGCGGGGGCAATTCCCGTGCAGTTTCCACCCATCCCGGCGTGAACCCGTCACTCTCATCCTCTGCCCTCCTGACCTCAGCCGCACGTATTGCGCGGGCCGCCTCCGCCAATGAGGCGCCCGTGGTCATGACGTCGTCGACCAGCACGATCCGGCCACCCGAGGCAAGGAGCGCACGGGCTCCCGCGGGCACCTCCAGAGCACCGGCGAGATTGGCCAGACGCCGCCGCGAGTCGAGCCCGGCCTGATCGGCAACGGCCCGCCTCTGACGCAACGCGGCCAGCACCCGGGCAGGCACCCCCGTCCGACGCAGTTCAGCCGCAGCGGCATACGCGATCCGCCGCGCAGGATCATGCCCACGCGCCCGAACGGCCTTCCGAGCGGAGGGAACGGGGACCAGGAGGAGGGGGGTGGGAGGTTGGATGCGGACCGCTGGCTGGGTGAGCGCGCTGGCCGGGGTTCGCGCGCTCGCTTGGGTGCGGTCACTTGCCGGGGTTCGCGCGCCTGCTTGGGTGCGGTCACTTGCCGGGGTTCGCGCGCCTGCTTGCGTGCGGTCGCCTGCTTGGCCACGCACGCCACGTACCTGGGTGTGCATGACTCGCTGCGTACGCGCGTGTGCCTGCGTACGTCCGTAGGCCTGTGTACGCCCGTCTGCGGGGCCCCCACCCCCGCCCCCTCCCCTACCCCCCGCTTCACTCAGCCCCGCCCGCACCGCCCCCGCGAGGGCCGCGCCCAGGGGCTCCACGAGACCCAGCGCCCCCCGCTCCTTGTGCGCGAGCAGTACGGCCCGTACCGCGTTCTGGTACGGAGCGGCCGCGTGCACCACCGGCAGCCCGGGCGGCTCAGGGCTCGGCCGCACCCGGCCCGGCGCACCGCCGCACAGGGCGTCCCCGCAGCGCGCGCAGAGCGCCGTACGCGGCCGACCGCAGCCTCCGCACTCGGCCGGCAACACAAGATCTCCGAGGTCCTGCAACCACCCCCGCATGTCCACACTGTGCCAAGAGGGGCGCGCCGCGACCACCCCCTGTGGATAACCCCCTGTGGATAACTCCCGGACGGGCACACTCCGTTGCAATCGGAGGACTCAACTCCGTCCAGCGGGAGGAAGAACGGCGTACTTCATGCCGTCCCGCCGCCCCCAGCTCCCTCTACCCCGGGTAGACCGGCGCCGTCCCGTCCTTGAGCACCGTCTGCCACGGCAGGCCCGGCGGCAGCCTGACGATCCCGTCGTCCGAGTGGGCGACGAGTGGGAGGCGGTCGTCCTCGGACGCCGCGATCTCCTTCACGCCCGTCAGGCCGGGCAGCGCCTGCCCCGTCGGCACCGAGCCGTCGCACTGGACGTAACTCAGCTGCTGCACGCCCCCGGACTCGCGTCCGACCACCACAAGTCGGCTTCCGCCGGCCCATGACATGGCCGTGACCTCTTCCATCTGGGGTGCCGCGGCGCGCAGTTCGTCGACCGAGACCGTCAGCTTGCCGTCCGGTCCGGAGTCGCGTTCGACGCGCCCGATCCGCAGCGTGGTCCTGCCCTTCTCGGCCACGAGCAGCGCGATCCGCACTCCGTCGGCCGACACCTTCACGGCCTCGATGCGCCCGCCGTCGAGACCGGAGACGTCGGCTTCGTGGATCTCGTCCGCCATGCCCCGGCCGAACATCAGCAGCCGTGGCTTCTTCGGGTCGCGGTCGGCCACCCACAGGTCGCCGAGTCCGTCCCAACTGGGCGTCGTCAGCCGGTCCTTCTCGGACTTGGCGCTGCTGCGTACGACGGGGTCGCCGAGCGAGGCGCCCGCCACGAGCGACCCGACGAACAGGGCGCTGCCGTTGTTCGACACCGCTGCGGCCTGCGTCTCGTCGCGCGAGACGGCGACCGAGCGCATCCGCTGCTCGCCGTCGCCGAGCGGCCCCGGCACCCGCTCAGGGTCCTTCGCGGTGCGGGAGGCGCCCGACATCTGTACGAGCCGTCCCTTGTCGTCCAGGAAGTACTGGTCGTCGGAGGGCCCGGAGGTGCGCGGCTCCACGAGCGCCTCGGCGTCACTCTCGCTCAGGACGCACAGCTGCGACCCGTTCGACCGCTCGAGCTCGATCTGCGACACGTTCGCCGACGTCACATCCCGCAGGGAGAACAGGAGTTGGGCGGCCATCTCCTTGCAGCGGGCCTGCCCGACGTGGTCGGCCTTCGCGTTCAGCGGGACCTTCAGATTGTTCTCGTCGTCGGGTGCGAGGGATTTCACGCCCTTGCGCAGCCGCGTGTCGGAGGGGAACGTCGTGGTCACGACCGGGTTCAGCCAGTGCGTGGGACCCGAAAGAAGGGCCCGCACCGTCTGCGTGAGGGGGTCTATCCACTGACGTACGTACACGGGGTCGGCGACCAGCCGCTTCTGACGGCTGGTCGAACCCGAACCCGAACCCCCACCGCTCTGCGCGCCACCGCCGGAGGACTCCTCGCCCAGCGCGAAGTAGTACTTGTTGACGGACTGGTAGATGCGCTGGAAGTCGGACTGCCCGAGGACGACGCCCTGCGGCAGCCCGTCGATGCGCCACTGCTTGCCCTTGGGCCCGTTCTCCTGCACGAGGTGCAGCGTCTTGCTGTACGAGGTGCCGTCGGGCCGGTACGCCTGCTGCTGGTCCACGAACGCGACCTGATGGCCGCTCAGCCTGAACGTACGGCCCTCGTCACCGGCGCTGGGCCTGCTCGCCGGTCCCGTGCTCGGTCCGTCCGTGAGGACGGTGGTGCGCTCCTCGGGGTGCCAGCCCTTGGCGGCCCTCTCCGTGAGGTACTTGCGCGCCATCGTGTACTGCGGATCGTCGCTGGTCAGCGCCTCGAGGAAGCCCTCGACGATGCTGACGGGCCCGGCGTTCTCACGGGGCGGCATCGCGAAGACGCGCACCTGCGAGTCGGGCCGCTGCGATGCCTCCACGGCCTGGAGTCCGCCGTTGTCCGGCATGGACGCGCAGCCGCTGAGCACCACTGCGCCGCAGCCGAGCAGCACACCTGTACGCAGCCCGCGCCGCCGTCCGGCCAACGGTGGCCGCCCCCGCTCACCGCGCACGCCCGCCCCCACTTCCCTCGCCGCTGCCGCCGGCCCCCTCGGCCGGTCCGGCCTGCTCTTCCCCGGGCCCTTCCGGACCCCTTGCATCCTGACTGCGTGCCGCCGGTGCGGCGGTGTCGCCGCGGGCCACGACCCGCGAGCCGTTCCCGGGCAGCGCCGCGGGATCGACCGCGTACCGGGGTGCGGCCGGTTCCTTCGCCGGTACGGGCGACGGCACGCGGGACGCGCCCGCTGTCTGCGCCGGAACTGTCGCGAGCTTGCCGGCGCCCCCGCCGAGCGGAAGCCCTGCCTCGCTCAGGCCGCGGTTGCGCCGTGAGTCCTCCGGCTCCAGCGGTATCGGCGACCCGCGTAGGGGTTCGTCCGCCGTCCGCGGCAGGGTCAGCCGGAACTGCGAGCCGCCGCCTGGCTCGCCCCACGCCTGGAGCCAGCCGCCGTGCAACCGGGCGTCCTCGAGGGCGATGGACAGGCCGAGGCCCGTACCGCCGGTGGTACGCGCGCGTGCCGGGTCGGCGCGCCAGAAGCGGCTGAAGACGCGGGTGGCTTCGCCGGGCTTCAGGCCCACGCCGTAGTCGCGTACGGCGACGGCGACCGCGCCGCCGGCAGCGGCGAGCCGCACCACCACGTCCTTGCCTTCACCGTGCTCCACGGCGTTGACGACGAGATTGCGCAGGACGCGCTCCACGCGCCGGGCGTCCGCCTCGGCGACCACGGGCTGCTGGTCCCCGACGATCCGCACGTGCGTGCCCTTGTGCTCGGCGAGCGGCTCGGCGCCGCCCACCACACGCCGTACGACTTCCCGCAGGTCTATCGGCTCCGCCTCCAGGGCGGCCGCGCCCGCGTCGAAGCGGCTGATCTCGAGGAGGTCCGAGAGGAGTGACTCGAACCGGTCCAGTTGATCGGCGAGCAGTTCCGCCGACCGCGCGGTCACCGGGTCGAAGTCCACGCGCGCGTCATGGATCACGTCGGCAGCCATGCGCACCGTCGTCAGCGGCGTCCGCAGCTCGTGCGAGACGTCGGACACGAAGCGTCGCTGCATCCGCGAGAGATCCTCGAGCTGCTGGATCTTCGTATGCAGGTTCTGCGCCATCTTGTTGAAGGCTTCACCGAGCCGGGCGATGTCGTCCTCGCCGGTGACCTTCATACGTTCTTGGAGGCGTCCGGCGGACAGCCTCTCGGCGACGCCTGCGGCCATCCGTACGGGCGTGACGACCTGCCGTACGACCAGCCAGGCGATGGCGCCGAGCAGCACCACGACGAACAGCCCGGCCGTGGCGAGCGTCCCCTTGACCAGGCCGAGCGACTTCTCCTCCTGGGTGAGCGGGAAGAGGTAGTACAGCTGGTAGGCGTGGCCCTTGGGGTCGGTCATCTGTTTGCCGATGACGAGTCCGGGCTGGGAGTCCTTGCCGTCCTCGTAGACGATGCGCGTGTACTCCTGGGACGCGCCCGTCATCTTCTCGACCCGCTCGCGCAGGTCGTCGGGGACGCTGGGGTCGAGGACGCCGCCGGAGGCCCGCGGTCCGCGCACGCTGTCGCCGCTGTCGGCCCCGGGCGGGCTGAGCGTCACCACGTCGAAGGCGCTCTGGCCGCCGGAGGAGAGCTGGGTGACCAGCTCGCTCATCCAGTTGTTCGTGTTCAGGGGGGCACGGCTGTCCGTCGTCGCCCCGTCGCGCGCCCCGGCCGCGGCCGTGTCGGCCTTGTCCTTGGCGGCCCGGAAGCCGCCCTCGGCCTGGCTCTGCGACGCCTTCACCTTGGCGTCGAGCAGGCCGTTGCGTACGGACCCGATGACGACGATGCCGAGCAGCAGTACGACGCCGAGCGACATCAGGAGCGTCGTCACGACGATCTTGAGCTGGATGTTGCGCCGCCACAGGCGCATGGCGGGCAGCAGCGGCCGCCGCACCCAGCGCGTGAACAGGCGCAGCACGGGGCTGCCGTTCATTCCGCCCTGGAGCAGCAGACCGCCGTCGAGGACCCGGCGCAGCACTGGGCCACGCCCGGCCTTCGGTCCCACAGGCCGCCCCGAGCGGATTCCCGGCCCCCCGGGTGCCGGAGCGGCACTGTCACGGGACATGTCAGCTCGGTCCGGCCTTGTAACCGACGCCACGGACGGTCACCACGATCTCCGGACGCTCGGGGTCCTTCTCGACCTTCGAGCGCAGCCGCTGCACATGCACGTTCACCAGGCGGGTGTCGGCCGCGTGCCGATAGCCCCACACCTGCTCGAGGAGGACCTCACGCGTGAACACCTGCCACGGCTTGCGGGCCAGTGCCACCAGGAGGTCGAACTCCAGCGGCGTCAGCGCGATCGACTGCCCTTCCCGCTTCACGGAGTGCCCGGCCACGTCGATGACCAGGTCACCGATGGCGAGCTGCTCGGGCGCGGGCTCCTCGGACCTCCGCAGCCGCGCCCGGATACGGGCCACGAGCTCCTTCGGCTTGAACGGCTTCACGATGTAGTCGTCGGCCCCCGACTCGAGGCCCACCACGACGTCCACCGTGTCGCTCTTCGCGGTCAGCATCACGATCGGCACCCCGGACTCCGCCCTGATCAGGCGGCACACCTCGATGCCGTCCCGGCCGGGAAGCATCAGGTCCAGAAGGACCAGATCCGGCTTGGACTCTCGGAAAGCGGCCAGCGCCTTGTCGCCGTCAGCTACGAACGACGGCTCAAAACCTTCACCACGCAGCACAATGCCGAGCATCTCGGCCAGTGCGGTGTCGTCGTCGACGACAAGGACTCGTCCCTTCATAGGCCACATCATCCCATTACTTAATCGTTACCTGGCGTGACCTGGCACACAGCTCGCCCAGTCCTTCAGCTGTCACAGGGGAAATCACTCCCCACTCTGTGACGATCGCCGTCACCAACTCGGGCGGCGTCACATCGAATGCGGGGTTGTACACCTGCGTCCCCAGCGGAGCCACCGGAATCACGCCTCCCGCCTCAACCCCGGCCATCGACACCTGGGGTGCCGTGACCTCCGTCACTTCATGTCCGGCCCGCTGCTCCACCTCGACGGACGCTCCGTCGGGGGTGTCCGGGTCCACGGTCGTACCCGGCGCCACCACGATGAACGGCACGTGGTGGTACTTGGCAAGAACCGCGAGCGGATAGGTCCCCACCTTGTTCGCGACGGAACCGTCCGCCGCGATCCGGTCGGCCCCGACCAGCACCGCGTCCACCTCACCGGCCGCGAACAGCGACCCCGCCGCATTATCCGTGAGCAGCGTGTACGCCATCCCCGTCCGCGCCGCCTCGTACGCGGTGAGTCGCGAACCCTGGAGCAGTGGCCGCGTCTCGTCGACCCACAGCCGGGTCAGCCGTCCCACCCGGTGCGCGGCGAGCGCCACCGCGAACGCGGTGCCCTCACCCCCGGAGACCAGTGCCCCCGAGTTGCAGTGCGTGAGGATCCGGTGCTGTCCGCCCGGCAGCATCTCGTCGAGCAGCGCGAGGCCGTGTCCGGCCATCGCGGCGCTGGCGTCGGCGTCCTCCCGGTGGAGCGCCCGCGCGGTGGCGAGTGCGTCCCGGGCGGCCCGCTCCCGGTCTCCCTCGGCCCCGAGCCCGGCTCGGTACGCCGCAAGAGCCCGGCGCACGCCTCTGGCGAGATTCACCGCGGTGGGCCGCGCGCCGGCCAGCGCGTGGGCCGCCTCGTCCACGTCGAACCCCCGTGCCGCGGCCAGGGCGACCCCGTACGCCCCCGCGATGCCGAGGAGTGGCGCTCCCCGCACGGCGAGCGTCCTGATCGCCTGGACGAGCGCCTGCGCGTCGGTGCAGACCAGCTCGACCTCCTCCACGGGCAGCCGGGTCTGGTCGAGCAGGACGAGCGCGGGCCCCTCGGCCGGCTCCTCCCATCGGAGTACGGGTATGTCGGTGGGCCGCTTGTCGTCGCCGGTTTGCGCGTACTGATCAGCCATCCGCCCAGTCTGCCCCGTACCCGGCGGACAATTGAAGGTGTGCAGCCCATACGGCACCCGGTCAACTCCGAGCCACACCGTGGCACGATGGGCGCCAAGCTGCCACCGCGACCGCGGACGGGCACCGTGAAGGAGCGACGATGAACGACACTCCGGGCTGGGCCTCGCCCGGATCTGCCCCCTCCGACGGCCAGGACGACCAGCCTGAGCAGGGCGGCCAGGACGGCCACACCGGCGACGGCAAGGACGCAGCTCCCGACCCGAAGTGGTCCAAGGAGCAGCCGCCGCCCGCGCAGTGGTCCGCCCCGTCCGGCACCGGCCAGACCCCGCCCCCTCCGTCGCCTCCGTCCCAGGGCTGGGGCGGAGGCTCCCCCGGCGGCCCCGCGGGCCCCGGCAGCTACGGCGGCGGTGGCGGTTACGGCGGGCCAGGAGGTGGCTACGGCGCCGGATGGGGCTCCTGGCAGGGCAGGCCCCCGGCCGCCAAGCCCGGCGTCATCCCGCTGCGCCCGCTCGGCGTCGGCGAGATCCTCGACGGCGCCGTGTCGACGATGCGCGCGCACTGGCGCACCGTCCTCGGGATCTCGCTCTCCGTGGCCGTACTCATCGAGATCGTCGTCGTCCTCCTCCAGGGCATCGTCCTGAACAACTCGACGAACACGGACGCTCTCGACGACCCGAGCGCGACCGCGAGCGAACTGACGCGCGCCGTCGGCGACACCCTGCTGAGCTCGGGCGTCGTCCAGATCGTCTACCTGCTCGGCACCATCGTCGCCACAGCCCTGCTCACGACCGTGACCAGCCGGGCCGTCCTCGGCAAGTCCGTGACGACCGGGGAGGCCTGGCAGGACGCCAAGCCCCAGCTCCTCAAGCTGGCCGGCCTGACGCTCCTCCTGCCGCTCATCGCCGCCGCCGTCCTGCTCGTCTGCATGGTGCCCGGCATCCTCGTCGCCGCCATAGGCTCCTCCGACTCCGGCGCCCCGCTCATCGCCCTCGGCGCCCTCGGCGGCGCCGTCCTGGCAATCTGGCTGATGATCCGCTTCTCGCTCGCCTCGCCCGCCCTGATGCTGGAGAAGCAGAGCATCCTGAAGTCGATGAGCCGCTCCGCCAAGCTGGTCCGCGGCTCCTGGTGGCGGGTCTTCGGCATCCAGCTGCTGGCCGGGATCATCGCCGGACTCGTCTCGTCGATCATCGTCATCCCGTTCACCTTCCTCGCCGCCGCACTCGGGGGCGAAGGCGTCAGCGGACTCCTCGACGGCGGCACCGGCGACCTCGGCTGGACGTTCCTCATCGTCACCGGCGTCGGCTCCGTGATCGGCTCCATGCTCACGTTCCCGATCACAGCGGGCGTCACCGTGCTCCTCTACATCGACCAGCGCATCCGCCGCGAGGCCCTCGACCTCGAACTCGGCCGCGCGGCAGGCCTCCAGGGCTACGGCGACACCACGAGCCCCACCCCGGGGAGCTGATGCGGTGAGCCCGGCGGGGGGAGTGCTCTGGGCTGCCGCGCTGCGCTCGCGCACGGGCGGCGACGAACCACCGGTGACGATCGGGCGCGACCCCGCGCGGGAAGCGGCCCGACGCGAGCTGTCCGAGCCCGCGTACCACCAGGACGACACGAGCCTCCTCCAGCGGGGCCTCAACCGCTTCTGGGAATGGCTCGACAAGTTGTTCTCCGCCGCCTCCGGGGCGACCCCCGGCGGCGGATTCGGCCTGCTCGTCATCGTGCTCGCCGTCGTGGCCCTCGCCGTCGCCCTGTGGTGGCGCCTGGGCACCCCGCGCCGCTCCATCCACTCCACCGCCGTGCTCTTCGACGACCGCCCCCGCACTGCCGCCGAACACCGCGCGGCCGCCGAGGCACACGCCGCCCAGGGCCACTGGACCCAGGCCGTGCAGGAACGGATGCGCGCCATCGTCCGCGCTCTGGAGGAACGCGCACTCCTCGACCCGCGCCCCGGCCGCACCGCCGACGAGGCCGCCACCGAAGCCGGCCGCACCCTGCCCGCGCACACGGACCGACTGCGCACCGCGGCCCGCGACTTCGACGACGTCATATACGGCGGCCGCACCGCCACCCCGCAGACGTACGAGCGCCTCACCACGCTCGACTCCGAACTGGACCGCACCACCCCCACGCTCACCGGCAGCGCCCCCCGAGGAGCCGCCGAGTGACCACCCAGCATCCGACGGCCCCCGCCGCTGCCCCGCCGAACGCACAGGACTCCACGCCACCGGCACACCCGGGCGAGCAGCCACCGGCCACCTCCACGGCACGCACCCCACGCCAGCTCTGGACCCGCACGCGCGGCCTGCTCATCGCCGCCGCGATCCTGCTGATCGCCGCCGTCGCCATCGCGCTCGTCCGCTCCGACGCGGCCCACGGCCGCCTCGACCCGCGCTCCGCCGACCCGGGCGGCAGCCGTGCCGTCGCCCGACTCCTGGCAGACCGGGGCGTCTCCACGCGCGTGGTCACCACCACCGCCGAGGCCCGCGACGCGGCAGGCCCCGACACCACCGTCCTGGTCGCATCCCCGAACCTGCTCACCGACCGCCAGCAGGCCCAACTGCACGCCGCCACCACCGACTCCGGCGGCCGCACCGTCCTGATCGCCCCCGGCGCCCCCTCGCTCGGCACCCTCGCCCCCGACGTCACCGCGGACCCCGCACCCAGCCTCGACGCACTCGCGCGCCCCGGCTGCACCCTGTCCGCCGCCCGCCGCGCCGGCGACGCCGAGACCGGCGGCCGCCGCTACGCCACGTACCCCGCGGACGCCGACACCTGCTACCGCAGCGAAAGCCTCCCCACCCTGCTGCGCCTGCCGGAGCCCAAGGGCGGCGACACCGTCCTGATCGGCGCCCCCGACATCCTCCTCAACGACCGTCTCGACAAGCAGGGCAACGCCTCGCTCGCCCTGCAACTCCTCGGTTCCCGCCCCCACTTGGTCTGGTACCTCCCCTCCCTCTCCGACGATGCCCGGGCCACCGGCTCCGAGCGTCGCGGCTTCTTCGACCTGCTCCCCTCGGGATGGCTCTGGGGCACCCTGCAACTCTTCGTCGCAGCCGTCCTCGCCGCGTTCTGGCGCGGCCGCCGCCTCGGCCGGCTGGTCCCCGAACGCCTCCCCGTGGCGATCCGCGCCTCCGAAGCCGTCGAAGGACGCGCCCGCCTCTACCGCAAGGCCAACGCCCGCGACCGCGCCGCCTCCGCTCTGCGCACCGCCACCCGCACCCGCCTCGCCCCCCTCATCGGCGTCCCCCCGTCACAGGCCCACACGCCCGAGACCCTGCTCCCCGCCCTGACCGCCGCACTCCACACCCCCGGCCAGGACCCACGCCCCCTCCTCTTCGGCCCGCCGCCCGCCAACGACGCGGCCCTCACAGCCCTCGCCGACCAACTCGACGCCCTCGAAAGAGAGGTACGCCACTCATGATGGCCCCGACCACTGACAACGCCGGGCCCACCGGAGATCCCCGCAGCTCACGGGCGGCTCTGGAGGCCCTGCGCGCGGAGATCGCCAAGGCCGTCGTCGGCCAGGACCCCGCGGTCACGGGCCTCGTCGTGGCGCTCCTCTGCCGCGGCCACGTCCTCCTCGAAGGCGTCCCCGGAGTGGCCAAGACCCTCCTCGTACGCGCCCTCGCGGCCTCCCTCGAACTCGACACGAAGCGCGTCCAGTTCACCCCCGACCTGATGCCGAGTGACGTCACGGGCTCCCTCGTCTACGACGCCCGCACCGCCGAGTTCTCGTTCCAGCCCGGCCCGGTCTTCACCAACCTGCTCCTCGCGGACGAGATCAACCGCACCCCGCCCAAGACCCAGTCCTCCCTCCTCGAAGCCATGGAGGAACGCCAGGTCACGGTCGACGGCACCCCCCGCCTGCTCCCCGACCCCTTCCTGGTCGCGGCGACGCAGAACCCCGTCGAGTACGAGGGCACGTACCCCCTCCCCGAGGCCCAGCTGGACCGTTTCCTCCTCAAGCTCACGGTTCCCCTCCCCTCCCGCCAGGACGAGATCGACGTCCTGACCCGACACGCCCAGGGCTTCAACCCGCGCGACCTGCGCTCCGCGGGCGTACGCCCCGTAGCCACCGCCGCCGACCTGGAAACCGCCCGGGCTGCCGTGGCGAAGACCGCGATCTCCCCCGAGATCACGGCCTACGTCGTCGACATCTGCCGCGCCACGCGCGAATCCCCGTCCCTCACCCTGGGCGTCTCCCCCCGCGGTGCGACGGCCCTTCTGTCCACGGCCCGCGCCTGGGCCTGGCTGACGGGCCGCGACTACGTCATCCCCGACGACGTGAAGGCCCTCGCGCTGCCCACGCTCCGCCACCGGATCCAGCTCCGCCCCGAGGCCGAGATGGAGGGCGTCACGCCCGACTCGGTCATCAACGCGATCCTGGCCCACGTCCCCGTTCCCCGCTGACGCAAGGCTCTGGACCCATGGCCCTCACCGGACGCACCGCCCTGCTCGCCGCCCTGGGCTCCCTCCCCGTAGGCATCTGGGAGCCCAGCTGGACCGGCATCCTGGCCGTGAACACCCCCCTGGCCCTGGCCTGCGCCTGCGACTTCGCCCTGGCCGCCCCGGTACGCCGACTGCGCCTGACCCGTTCCGGCGACACCGCAGTACGCCTGGGCGACCCGGCCGACGTCACCCTCACCGTCACCAACCCCTCACGCCGCCCCCTGCGCGCCCAGCTCCGCGACGCCTGGCCTCCCAGCAGCTGGCACCCCGGCACCGAGGTCGAGGCGTCCCGCCACCGCGTGACGATCCCCCCGGGCGAACGCCGCCGCATCACCACCCGTCTGCTCCCCACCCGCAGGGGTGACCGAAAGGCCGACCGGGTGACGATCCGCTCGTACGGCCCGCTGGGCCTCTTCACCCGCCAGGGCAGCCACGAAGTCCCCTGGACGGTCCGCGTCCTCCCCCCGTTCCACAGCCGCAAGCACCTGCCCTCGAAACTGGCCCGCCTGCGCGAACTCGACGGCCGCACCAGCGTCCTGACCCGCGGCGAGGGCACCGAATTCGACAGCTTGCGCGAGTACGTTCCCGGGGACGACACCCGTTCCATCGATTGGCGCGCCACCGCCCGCCAGTCGACACTCGCGGTCCGCACCTGGCGCCCGGAACGCGACCGACACATCCTTCTCGTCCTCGACACGGGACGCACCTCCGCCGGCCGCGTCGGCGACGCACCCCGCCTCGACGCGTCGATGGACGCCGCGCTCCTCCTCGGCGCACTGGCCTCCAGGGCCGGCGACCGGGTCGACCTGCTCGCCTACGACCGCCGCATCCGCGCCCTGGTCCAGGGCCGCGCGGCCGGCGAACTCCTGCCGGCCCTGGTCAACGCCATGGCCCCACTGGAGCCGGAACTCGTCGAAACGGACGCCCGCGGCCTGACCGCGGCGACCCTGCACACAGCTCCCCGCCGTTCACTCGTCGTCCTCCTCACGAGCCTCGACACGGCCCCCGTGGAGGAGGGCCTCCTCCCGGTCCTCTCCCGCCTCACCAAGCGCCACACGGTATTGGTGGCTTCGGTGGCGGACCCGACGATCGCGGAAATGGCCGGCTCCCGAGGAAACACAGAAGCGGTCTACGACGCTGCCGCCGCGGCCCAGGCCCAAGCGGAACGCCACCGCACGGCGGAACTGCTCATCCGTCGCGGCGTCACGGTCGTCGACGCCACCCCGAACGACCTCGCACCGGCGCTGGCGGACGCCTACCTCGCTTTGAAAGCAGCAGGCCGACTCTAAGAGGGTGTCTCACGTGGCAAGTTTCGCGAGCTTCTTGTAGCAGGTCAGGGCAGCGGCGATGGCCAGGCCTCGGCTCTGTCAGTCGTTGCGGACCACGTACGGGATCTTGAGAGCACGAGCAGCCCATGGCAGGCTCATGCCGCATGATCGATGAATTCGCGAAGGACAACCTGCACGGGAGACTGCGGCGGGACCGCAAGGCGCTGCTCTGGAAACTCGACGGCTTGTCCGAATACGACGCCCGCCGACCTTTGACAGCGACCGGGACCAACCTCCTCGGCCTGGTCAAACACGTGGCCACCGTCGAGGCCAGGTACTTCGGCGAGGTCTTCGACCGCCCTTCCCCGGAACCGCTGCCCCGGTGGCAGGACTCCAACGGCAGCGATCTGTGGGCGACCGAGGACGAGACCCGCGATCAGATCATCGAGTTGTACCGGCGCACCTGGGAACACTCGGACACGACGATCAACGAGCTTCCCCTCGACGCCCCCGGCCACGTGCCGTGGTGGCCGGAGCCTTATCCCAACACGAACCTGTTCGCCATCATGGTCCATGTCCTCGCCGAGTCCATCCGGCATACCGGGCACGCCGATATCCTGCGCGAGGGCCTCGACGGCCGGACCGGGGTGCGCGCCGAACACGAGAAGCAGATCGACGAAAAAGCCCGTGCAGCCCACTGCGCGAAGATCGAGCAGGCCGCCAGGTCGGCCGCACCAGTCAAGGCTTAGAGGGTGTCCCACGTGATCTGATGTTCGTGCGGCATGACGCCGGTCGTGGGTGCTGATCTATCGAAGCGTCCGGTTCCTGATGAACTCTGGGAGCTGGCCGCCCCGCTGCTGCCGTCGTTCGCTGCCCGTCCGCAAGGTGGTGGGACCGCTCCGCGTGACGAGCGGGCCGTGTTCACAGCAGTGGTGGATGCGCTGACCAGCGGCTGTGCCTGGCAGCATCCGCCGCCGACGTTCGGCACGTCGCCCGCCACCGCGCATCGCCGCTTCACGGTATGGACCGAGGTCGGCCTGTGGCCTCAGCTGCACCGGGCGGTGCTGGACGAACTCGGGGCCCGGGGCGAGGTGGACTGGAACTCGGCGATCGTCGACGCGGCCTCCGTTCGCGCCAAAAGGAGGGATCGCTGATCGGGCCGAACCGGTCGATCGCGGCAAGAAGGGCAGCAAGCTGCACGTCCTGTCCGATGCCCAGGGCATCCCGCTCGCCGTCGCCTGTCCGGCGCGAACATGCACGACAGCCTCGCCCTCAAGCCGCTCATCTTCGGCCTACCCCGTCCGGTCCCGCCGGGGATCACGGCGGTGCCGACCCGTCAAACTCCGCTCGGACAAGGCGTACTTCTCCGCCGAACACCTGGCCTGGCTGCGCGGGCTCGTCGCGCGCATCGCGCGGCCCGGCATCGAGCTCTTCGGCTACCGCCCCCTTACCGTCCGATACGAACGAAAGGGCTCGCACTTCCTCGCTTTCCTCGGCCTGGCCGCCGCCCTGACCTGCTACAAGAAGCTCGCGAAACTTGCCACGTGGGACACCCTCTAAATGTGAGGAAAAGGCCTGGCCCTGAAAAGGGGGTCCGGGCGAAAAAGGGGGCCGGCCTGCGACCGTCCCTGAACGCAGAAAACCCCCGTAACAGGATTCTCATCCGTTACGGGGGTTTTCTTCAAAAATAGTTCGGC
>NZ_JBSGTG010000013.1:0-47926 GCF_053607285.1 Streptomyces sp. NPDC055140
TCGGTGTTCGGATTGGCGCCGATGCCCTTGTAGATCCACTTCTCCACACGCAGGTGCTTGTCGGAGGAATAGACCCGGGCCATGTAGTCACCCAGAGGACGGTAGGCCAGGCCGAGCGCCACTATCAGGGCGAGGAGCTGGAGCACACCAGCGAGTACGGGGCTCATATCGGTGCTCAGAACCTCTCCGGGTAGATGAGGGCGAGGACCAGATAGCCAAGGAGGGCGACGGCCACGATCAGGCCGACGATGTTTTCGGCAGTCACAGCTTTGCGACCCCCTTGGCGATGAGAGCCACCAGCGCGAAGACCGCGATCGTGGTGACGACGAAGGCCACGTCGGCCATCGTGAGCTCCTGAATGAGGTTCGGAATTGAACTGACGCTTAGAGGAAACCCCCGTTCAGGACCGGAATCGCCCGCCCTTGACGCCTCCCATACGGCGGGGTGCGCGGCCTTGACGCATCCCATACGCCTCCTCGCGTCAGGGTGACGTGGACCACCCTGACGTGCCCGCGTTCCCACAGATCAGGAGACCGGGGACTACCTCGCCGAGGCGCCCCTGAGCTTGCCCCAGTCCGGGGCCAGGACCGACCAGACCTCCTCGTCATGCCGGACGCCCCGGTACAGGTAGCTCTCCCGCAGCGCCGCGTCGCGGGTCATGCCGAGGCGCCTGGCCACATTGAGGCTGGCGGTGTTGTCGGCTCGCGCCACCCAGTCGACCCGGTGCATGCCCCGCACGTCGAAAGCCCAGTCGAGGAGGACCCGTATCGCGCGCGTGACGATCCCCCGCCCGACCATCGTCGCCTCCAGCCAGCAGCCGGCCTCGCAGTTCCCGGCGGCGGTGTCGAAGAGCCGGAACATCACGCCGCCGACGAGCGTGCCGTCGGCCCAGATGCCGTAGAGGCGACCGGAGTCGGTGGCGGTCTTGTCCGCGTAGCGCTGGAGGAACACGGTGGCGGACGCCAAGTCCGTTACGTGGTCAGGAAGTTCAACGAACCGACCGATGTGCTCGCGGCCGCGGTCCATGTGGGCGAGGAACTCCGCGGCGTTCCACGGCTCCAGTGGCCGCAGCTCGACTCTGTCGTCACCCAGCGATATCGCGAACATCCTGCTCCTTCGGTACGGGTTGCTGCCGCGCGGCAGCCTAGGCCGAAACCTCACCATCACCGCGGCCATTTTTGGTCTAGACCTTGACAGGTCCAGACCAGGTTCGCTTGAGTGACCGGCACCCCCCATGGCGGCGCCGGGCTCCCCAACTCGCGTCGCGCCGAAGGAGCGTTGGCATGATCAAACGCGTCACGAGTCTTGTCGCCACCCTGGCCGCGGTCGGTGCCGTGGTCGTCATCGGCCCGGCCACCACGGCATCGGCGGCCGAGTGCGCCGCACCCTGGAACTCCTCGTCCGTCTACACGGGCGGCGGGTCGGCCTCCTACAACGGGCACAACTGGAACGCCAAGTGGTGGACCCAGAACGAGACCCCGGGCACCTCCGACGTCTGGGCGGACCAGGGCGCCTGTGGCGGTGGCGAGACGAACCCGGGTGACCCCGCGCCGTCCGGCTTCGTCGTCAGCGAGGCCCAGTTCAACCAGATGTTCCCGAACCGGAATCCGTTCTACACCTACAGCGGGCTGACCGCCGCGCTCAGCGCCTACCCCGGCTTCGCCAACACCGGCAGCGACACGGTCAAGCGCCAGGAGGCCGCGGCGTTCCTGGCCAATGTCAGCCATGAGACCGGCGGTCTGGTGTACATCGTCGAGCAGAACACCGCCAACTACCCGCACTACTGCGACAGCAGTCAGTCCTACGGCTGCCCGGCGGGCACCGCCGCGTACTACGGCCGCGGCCCGATCCAGCTCAGCTGGAACTTCAACTACAAGGCCGCGGGCGACGCGCTCGGCATCGACCTCCTCCACAACCCGTACCTCGTGGAGCAGGACGCGGCCGTGGCCTGGAAGACGGGCCTTTGGTACTGGAACACGCAGAGCGGCCCCGGCACCATGACGCCGCACAACGCCATGGTGAACGGCGCCGGCTTCGGCGAGACGATCCGCTCCATCAACGGCAGCCTGGAGTGCAACGGCGGCAACCCCGGCCAGGTCCAGAGCCGCATCGACCGGTACAAGGCGTTCGTCCAGATCCTGGGCACCACACCGGGCGACAACCTGAGCTGCTGACACGCCACCACGTGTGACGTGACCTGCCGCCGCCGGGCGGGCCTTGAATCCACCAGGTCCGCCCGGCGGTCTCGTCATGGGGCGCGGGGCGCACCAGGCGACCGCGCGAAGTGAGGGGTCCGGCAACGAAGTCGGGCTAGCCGTCGAGCAGTTTGCCGACGGCCCTTCGGAGCCGAGCGCGCCGGGCCTCGGGAGTGAGGGCCTGGAGCAGCGGCAGGATCGTCTGGTAGCGCCCGGACCTGTCGAGTGCGTCGAACGCCTTCCTGGCCTCGGGCTCCGCGTCGAGCGCCGCGGCGAGGTCGGGTGGCACCGTCGCCGTCTTCTGCGACTCGTACGCTGCGACCCACCGCCCGTCCTCCTGCGCCCTGCGCACCTCGGCGAGACCGGGCTCGCGCATCCGGCCGGCGGCGGTCAGCATCGCGACCTTGTCGACGTTCACCCGGGACCACAGGCTCCTGGCCCGGCGCGGCACGTACCGCTGGAGGTAGTACCGCTCGTCGAGGGAGCGCCGCAGGCCGGAGATCCAGCCCCAGCACAGCCCGATGTCCACCAGCTCGTCGTCGGTGACGGACGGGATGCCGGACCTCTTCTTGGCGACCTTGACCCACACACCTTCCTGCCGTGTGTGGTGCTCGCCGAGCCAGCTCTCGAACGCCTCGGCGTCCAGGAAGGCGATGATCTCCACTCCGTCGGCCCCGCACACCCCACCCGTCCCGTCCATGGGGCGCAGCGTACCGCCGCCGCGACGACCATCAGTCCTAAATGTACAATTTAGTGGCGTTCAACGTATGGGTGGTCCCGTTCGCGAGGTGACGCCATGCAGTCGTGTGTGTCGAGGCATCGCAAGGCCGCACTCGTCCCGGTGAGCGCCGCCGTCGCCTGCGTGACCGCTCTCGCGGGAGTTCCCGCCTTCGCGGACGACGGGGGCGATGCGTCGAAGCTGAGCGCGCAGCAGCTCGCCGACGACGCGAAGAAGGAACTGCTGGACGCGAAGTCCCTCCATGTACTCCTGAAGAACAACTCCACGGGACCCGCCGACGCCCAGTCCCCCGCGGCCCTCGATCTCACCCTGGACCAGGAGGGCAACTGCGCCGGATCACTGACGATGGGCACGGGCGGCGCCAAGGGCGGCAGCGTCGAATTCATCAAACGCGGCGACGAGTTGTGGATGAAACCCGACACCACGTTCTGGAAGTCCCAGGTCACCGGCGACGCCGGCGAGATTGCGGCCCAGCTCGTCAACGGGCGCTATGTGCACGGCAGCTCGAACGACGGAATGCTCAAGAGCCTGGGCGACACATGCGACTTGAACGCCTTCCAGGCCCAGGTGGACGGCGGCCCCTCAGGCGCGCCCCCGGAGAAGCTGACCAAGGGCAAGGAGACCAAGGTGGACGGCACGGACGTCGTGCCGGTGAGTGGCAGGAACGACGGCAGTGAAGTCGTCCTGTTCATCACCGCGAAGGATCCGCACCGGCTCGTGCGTGCCACCGAGAAGATGGGCGATCTGAAGACGACGATGACGCTCACGGACTACAACCGGCCGGTACCGACCGCGACTCCGTCGAAGGACGACTCCGTCGACGTGTCCAAGCTGCGGAACCTCTCCCCGAAGGCCACCCCCACCGCAGGCCGCGGCGCCGGACCGAGCCGCGTGGTGAACTGCCCGGTCGGAGAACAGAGTTGAGCAGTCGAGCCGCACGACCTCCTGCAGGACGTCAGCGACCGCGCGCAGCACGTCAGTTACCGGCTCCGCCGAACCGGTCATGGTCGTCCAGGACTTCGTTGATCACGTGGTGGTTGGACGCGGCGCGCCCCGGGTCGGTGGCGAGGGACTCCGACATGACCAGCAGGGACTTCCACAGAGACCAGCCGCGGGCTCGGGCCCATGTGCCGGCGTCCTGGGCGACCGTGCGCCGGAAGGCCTCGCGGCTGTCTCCGGAGAACATGCCCCAGGCGATCACCAGGTCGCAGGCGGGGTCGCCGACGCCCGAGGTGCCGAAGTCGATGACGGCCGTGAGTTTGCCCTCGGCGACGAGCAGGTTGCCCGTGGCGATGTCTCCGTGGAACCACACCGGCGCCCCCTGCCACCGCGCCGCGAGCGCCGCCTCCCACACGGCGGCCGCCCGGCGCGTGTCGACACGACCCTCCAGCGCCGTGAGGCAGCGGCGGGTCTCGTCGTGGTAGTGGGTGAGCGACGCGCCCCGGTACCAGCTGTGCTTTCCGGCCGACGGTCCCCCGGCGGTGTCGCAGCGTTGCAGCGCGAGGACGAACTCGGCCACCGAGACCGCGAACTGCGCCATGTCGTCGATGCGACCGTGCGCCGCCGTCTCTCCGTGCAGCCAGCCGCGCACGGACCACGGGAAGGGGTATCCCTGGCCGGGCTCGCCCTGGGCCAGGACGGGCGGGACGGCTACGGGCAGTGACGGCGCGAGCCGCGGCAGCCACTCGTTCTCCTTGGCGACCGCTGGAACGTAGCCCTCGCCGGTGGGCAGGCGGGCCGTCATCGCGTCACCCAGGCGGTATGTCCTGTTGTCCCAGCCGTCGGCCTCCACCGGTGTCACAGGGAGGCCGCTCCACTGGGGGAACTGGGCGGCGATCAACCGCTCCACGAGTGCGGCGGTGATTCCGGCACGGCCGTCGGAAGGATTCGGAGTCGAAGCCATTCAGGGATCATCACGCCCGGAAGCCGTACGGGGCAACGGAATATCCGTGCCCGCGGACGCCGTCGCGACTACGGCCTGCGGCGCGGCTTTCCGCGCTTGGCACCGCCCTTGGAACCACCCTTGGGGCCGCCCTTTGCAGCGCCCTTCGGCCCGGGTTTGGTCCCGCCCTTGGCACCGCCCTTGGCGCCGCCGCTCCGCGGGTTCTTCCCAGCGGCCGGCTTCTGCCGCGCCGACCCGCTCTTGTCGGTACGCGCGGCCTTGGGCTGCGGCGGGGTCGCCGTACGGCCGCGTGAGCTGTTGACCGTCCGCCCGCGGACGATGCCGATGAACTCCTCCACCAGATCGGTGGTCTCGTCCTCCGGCCACGACAGCGCGACCTGGGACTCGGGGGCGTCGGTCACCGGCCGGTAGGTGAGGTCCTTGCGGTGGTGCAGGCGGGCGAGCGACTGCGGGACCACCAGCACACCGATCCCGGCGGCCACCAGCTCGACGGCGTCCGCCGTCGTCTCCGGGCGCTCGAACGCGGGCTCACCGGGAAGCTGCTCCCAGACGAGGGTGTCGTCGAGGGGGTGCAGCACGGTCTCGTCGGCCAGATCCTCCAGGGACACCTCGTCGACCGCGGCCACGACGTGATCCTTGGGGATCACCACCACGGTCGTCTCGGTGTAGAGGGGGATCGCGCTGAGCACGGTCCGGTCCACCGGCAATCGCACGACGCCGGCGTCCGCCCCACGGTCCCGCAATACGTCGGATGCCTCGCCGGCGGGCGTAGCGACGAGGGTCAGCGGAACGCCGGGCAGCCGCTCGTTCCAGATCCGCACCCACTTGGTGGGCGTCACTCCCGGGACATACGCGAGCCGGAACGAAGGGGATACATCCGAGCCTGTCACTCCGCCAGGTTACCGGTCGTGGTCGGAGGTATCGCACACAGTCGATACCCTTGACACCATGACGTCGCACCAGACCACCCAGACCATGAAGCCCGCGACCGCGGCCAAGAAGCTGGGTGTGTACCTCGAGGCCACCCCCGCCGAGTTCCAGGAGGGTGTCGTCTCGCGCAGCGAGCTCAACGCGCTGCAGGCCGATCCGCCCGAGTGGCTCCAGGAGCTGCGGCGCAACGGCCCGCACCCCCGGCCCGTCGTCGCGTCCAAGCTCGGCATCTCGATCTCGGGTCTCGCCCGTGGCGGGATCACCGAGGCGCTCACCACGGAGCAGATCGAGGCGCTGAAGACCGAGAGCCCCGAGTGGCTCCAGCAGGAGCGTGCCACCCAGGCCGCGGTGCGCACGGAAGCCGTCCGTATCAAGGAGCGGAACGCGCAGCGCGCCGAGCAGTCCGGCGACCAGCGTTCCTGACCGTCCCGCCTGACCGACCTCCCCGGCTTCGCCTCCGGCCTGGCAGGGCACGAACTCGATCTCGGGGAAGCGCGGGGACGGCCCGGACAGGAGGCGGCTGTCCCGGCACCTCAGGTGAAGGTCGAAGAAGGCGCCCGGACAAGCCCGCTCGGCTGCTACGGCGCGATCCGCGGTGATCGTGCCGATGGCATCGGTCATGGCGTCGACGACGTCCGGCTGGACCGACACTACGGTCGACAGCTGACGGCGGGGCGGCGGGCGGCTTCGGGCGCACCGCCGTTCAGCTCAGGCCCCCTCGGGCCGGTCCACCGTCTCCGCCCCGTCGAGCGGGCTGCGCTCCAGGAAGGCCGCCGCCGCGGGGACGGCCGTGCGCAGGCGCAGCAGTCCGGCGGCGGTCAGGGTGCGGCACACCGAGTCCTCCTCGGCCATGACGCGCTGGCCCAGACGGGCGTGGAAGTCGGCGGGCGTGAGGGCCGCGCCGGGCCCCGCGGACCAGGTGCGGCCCGCGGGTGTGGGCCGTGAGGTGTGGGCGCACACGGCCAGGCGCCCCGACTCCACGTACCAGAGGACCACCGGCTCCGCGCGGGGTGGCTCGACGGTCCGGCCTGCGGACAGGGACATGGTGCCGAAGCAGTCGGAGACGGCCTTCGCGGCCTGCTCGCCGGCTCTCCCGAACAGGTCGCTGTCCGTCAGGGGAACGGGCGCGGAGGGGTCGAGTCCGAGGTCGGTCAGGAGTTCGTCCTCGCAGGATTCGATGGCGCGTCCGAGGTCGGCGAACTCGTCCTTGGTGTGCGTGACGGGGCGCGCCGACGGGTCGGCGATCACCATGCGGATCCCGCGTTCGCGCAGGTCGTGGCCGAGGGCGCGCAGAAGGTCGGCGGCGACGGGTTCGATGCGGCCGACCCGCGCGAGGTCCAGGACGAACCAGCGGGCGGCCTTCGGGAGGTCCCGGGCCGCGCGCAGGGTCTGTTCGGCGGTGGCGAAGTCCAGGTCGCCCTGGAGGACGTGGACGCGGATGCGGTCGGGTCGTTCGTCGAGTGCGGCGCGCTGGTCGCGCGGGCGGTGCCGCAGCGAGCGCAGTGGGCCCGGGTCGAGGGAGCGCGGCGGCAGCGGACGGCCGCTGCTGCCGGTGGCGCGCATCAGGTGCAGCCCGAACTGTTCCGACAGGAGGTGGCAGGCGGCGATGGCGCGGACGCTGTTGCCCTTCTCGTCCAGGGGCGGGCTGAACACGCCGATGCCGAACTGGCCGGGCAGCGCCACGCCGATCCCGCCCGAGACTCCGCTCTTCGCCGGCAGGCCCACACGCAGCATCCACTGCCCGGAGGCGTCGTACATCCCGCAGGTGGCCATGACGGCGAGGACGTGCTGGGCGTGGCGGGAGGCGACGACCCGTTCGCCGGTGAGCGGATTGGTGCCGCCGCCGGCCAGGGTCGCGTGCATCACGGCGAGGTCGTCGCAGGTCACGAGCACGGAGCACTGACGGAAGTAGACCGCGAGCTGCTGCTCCACGTCGCCGGTGAGCGATCCCGCGTTGTGCATGAGGTAGGCGAGGGCGCGGTTGCGGTCACCGGTGGCGCGCTCGGAGGCGAACACCGCGTCGTCGACGGTCAGGTCCCGGCCTGCGAAGGCTCCCAGGCCGGCCAGGATGCGGGCGAAGCGCTCGTCGGGGTTCGCTCCGGCCACCAGCGAACTGGTCACGATGGCACCGGCGTTGACCATCGGGTTGGGCGGACGTCCGGTGCCGGGTTCGAGGCGGATCGAGCTGAACCCCTCGCCGCTCGGTTCGGCGCCCACGCGCGCCAGGACGTCCTCCAGGCCCTGGTCGGCGAGTGCGAGCGCGAAGACGAAGGGCTTGGACACGGACTGGACGGTGAACGGCACCTCGCTGTCGCCGCAGCTGTAGACCTGCCCGTCGAGCGCACACAGGCTCAGTCCGAACAGGTCCGGATCGGCCCTGCTCAGCTCCGGGATGTACGAGGCCGGCTCGCCCTCCGTGAGGTCGCGCAGCCGGATGCGGACGCGGTCCAGGAGCGCGGCGAGAGGATCGTCCGGCGGCTTGTTGTACCTCACACCGCAATCGAACACCACGGCCGGACGATGCGCCTTCCCGAGCGGGCAACGGGTGCCCGCGGTGCCCGAGTCAGATCCGGCTCCCGGACGCGGTGTCCGAGGACAGACGCTGGGCGAGGTAGATCGGGATGACGGACAGCAGGACGAGGACGGCGGCGACGACGTTGACGACGGGGGCCTGCTGCGGGCGCGCCATGTTCGAGAAGATCCAGACGGGCAGTGTCTGGATGCCGGGTCCTGCGGTGAAGGTCGTCACGACGATCTCGTCGAAGGAGAGGGCGAAGGCGAGCAGGCCGCCCGCGACCAGCGCGGAGCGCACCAGCGGGAACGTGATGTCGAGATACGTGCGGAAGCTGTGCGCCCCGAGGTCCATCGCGGCCTCTTCGTACGACCCCGGCATGCGCCGCAGCCGGGCGATGACGTTGTTGAAGACCACCACGATGCAGAACGTGGCGTGGCCGACGATGACGGTGAACAGGCCGAGGCCCACGCCGAGCGGTTCGAGGACCGTGCGGAAGGCGGTGTTGAGGGCGACGCCGGTGACGATGCCGGGCAGCGCGATCGGCAGGACGACGACGAAGGAGATGGCGTCGCGTCCGAAGAACCTGTAGCGCTGGCAGGCGAACGCGATGAGCGTGCCGAGGAGCAGGGCGATGGCGGTCGCGCCGAGCCCTGCCTTGACCGATGTCCACAGCGCGTCGCGGGCACCGGAGCTGTGCCAGGCGTCGGCCCACCAGTCGAAGGTGAGCCCGGGCGGAGGCCAGCCCGAACTGCGGTCCGGGTTCAGGGAGTTGACGAGAACCAGGAGCAGTGGGACGTAGATCACCGCGAAGCCGAGCGCGGCGGCGATGCGCAGGATGATGCGCGCGGGGCGGGAGAGATTCATCGGAGGGACCTTCGCTGTGCGTGATCCGGAGGGTCGGCGGGGGCGGGCGGCGGCCCGGGACGTCAGGGGCTTCAGAGGAACCGGAGGGCTCCGGGCGTCACAGGCTGCTGAGGGCTCCGGTGCGGCGTACCGCGAGCAGATAGAGCACGATGATCACCACGGGCACGGTGCCGAGCGCGGCGGCGAGCGGCAGGTCGAGGGTGATGTTGGAGTAGATGAGGTTGCCGATCAGCTGGGTCTTGCCGCCGACGATCTGTACGGCGATGTAGTCGCCGAGGCTGAGCGAGAAGGTGAAGACCGAACCGGCCGCGACGGACGGCAGGATCATCGGCAGAACGACGGAGCGGAAGGTGCGCCCCGTGCGGGCGCCGAGGTCGGCGGAGGCGTCGAGGAGGCTGTCCGGGAGCTGTTCGAGTCCGGCGTGGATCGGCAGAATCATGTACGGCAGCCACAGATAGGTCAGGACGAGGACGGTGGCGGTGAGGCCGTAGCCGGGCCCCTTGAGGCCGAGCGGTCCCAACGCCCAGTCCAGCAGCCCGCCTTGGGCGAGGATGAGCCGCCAGGCGTACGCCTTGACGAGGTAGCTCGCCCACAGCGGGGTGAGGATGGCGACGACAAGGAGCGGCCGCCACCGCGGGTTCGCGATGCGGGCCGTGTAGAACGCGATCGGGAACGCGATCAGTACGCACAGCGCGGTGACCGCGAGGGCGACGCCTACGCTGCGCAGGGCCACCTGCCGGTAGACGTCGGTGGTGAACAGCGCGGTGAAGTTGTCCGTGTTCCAGATCTTCACGACGTTCGAGGTGAAGGAGTCCGTGGTCCAGAACGCGGACAGGAACAGGACGGTGAGCGAGCCGAGATAGGCGAGGACGAGCCAGGCCGTTGGTGCGGAGAGCAGCAGGGACAGCTGTAGCCGGGGGCGGCGGTACAGGGCCCCGGCGAGCCGCCGGACGGGGCCGGCGGCAGGCGCGGTGTCGGTCATCGGCGGCAGGTCCTAGCCCTTGATCTCGGTCCAGGCCTGGACCCACTTGGCGTACGGGACGCACTTGGTGTCCGTGCGGCCGTCGATGCACTGGGCGATGGGCGTGGTCCAGAAGTGGACGTTCTTCCAGTACGACTCGTCGGCCGCGTGGTACGTGGCGCAGTGGTTCTTGTCGGCCGTCAGGTCACAGGCCTTCGCGTTGGCAGGCGCCTCGCCGAAGTACTCGGCGACCTGCGCGTTGGCCTTCGGTGAGATGATCCAGTTCATCCACTTGTAGGCGCAGTTGGGGTGCTTGGCCTTGGCGGAGAGCATCCAGGTGTCGGACCAGCCGGTGGCGCCCTCCTTGGGCAGGACTCCCTTCACGGGGACCTTCTCCGCCTGGGCGGTGTTGAGGATCACCTGCCAGCTGGTGCCGACGACGGAGTCGCCGCTCTTGAACGCGGAGACCTCCTTGAGGTAGTCGCTCCAGTACTCGCCGACGTTGGAGTTCTGCGCCTTGAGCAGGGCGACCGCCGCGTCGAACTGCTTCTGGTCCAGGGCATACGGGTCCTTGATGCCGAGGGACGGCTTGGACTTCATCAGGTACAGGGCGGCGTCCGCGAGGTAGATCGGCGAGTCGTACGCGGTGACCTTCCCCTTGTGGGCGGAGGCCTTGTCGAAGACCGCGGACCAGGAGTCGGGCGCCGGGGAGACCTTCTTGGTGTTGTACATGAGGAGGTTGGCGCCGCGGCCGTGCGGGATGCCGTAGGCGACACCCTTGACCGAGTTCCACTGCTGGTTCTTCAGCCCGGCGAAGACGTCCTTGTAGTTGGGCACCAGCTTGGTGTTCACGGGGGCCGCGTCACCCGAGGCGATCAGCCGCAGCGACGCGTCGCCGGAGGCGGAGACCGCGTCGTACTGGCCGGTCTTCATCAGGTTGACCATCTCGTCGGACGTGCCCGCAGTCTTGGTGTTGACCTGGCAGCCGGTCTGCTTCTCGAAGTCGGTGACCCAGTCGACCTTCGGGTCGTTCGAGCCGTCCTCGGCGTAGCCGGCCCAGGCGATCAGGTTGACCTGGCCCTCCGACTTGCCGAGGGTCTTCTGCGCGGAGAGCTTCGGCGGGGTGAAGTCGCTGCCGCCGGGCGAGGATCCGGCAGTGTCCGAGGAACCGCAGGCGGAGGCGAGGAGCAGGGCGCCGAGCGCGGCCACCGCTCGGGACGTTCGGGTCAGTCGCACGGGGATCTCCACGGGGAGGGGACGGGCGGGCGGTAACGGTGGTACGGGGTCTGCGGCGACGCGTGCGCGTGCGTCAGGAGCGTGGCGGGCCGGGGGTCAACTCACTTCGGGTACCTGGAAGTTGTGCCGCCGGTGCCACTGGAGTCTGACCCGGGAGCCGCGCAGGGCGGCCACGTCCTCGGACGAGGTCTCCAGGTTCTGCTGAAGTGCGGTGAGCCGGCCACCGGCGTCGAGGTCGACGAGGAACCGGGTCGCGTCCCCCAGATAGACGACCTCCGCGACGGTGCCGGTCGCGCTCGCATGCTCCGGCTCGGCGGCGGCGGACTCCTTGAGCACGTGGATCTTCTCCGGGCGGATGCTGTACGTGGCCCGGTCCCCCACGACCTGCTCCGCCGCGTCGCCGGACAGCAGGTTCGAGGTGCCGACGAACCCCGCGACGAAGGGGGTGGCGGGACGCTCGTATATCTGGGCCGGGGTGCCGACCTGTTCGACGCGCCCCTGGTTGAAGACCGCGATGCGGTCGCTCATCGTCAGCGCCTCCTCCTGGTCGTGCGTGACGAAGACGAACGTGATGCCGATCTCGCGCTGGATCGCCTTGAGTTCCACCTGCATCTGCTCGCGGAGCTTGAGGTCGAGGGCGCCCAGGGGTTCGTCGAGGAGCAGCACCTTCGGGCGGCCGACGAGGGCGCGGGCCAGGGCCACGCGCTGACGCTGGCCGCCGGAGAGCTGGGAGGGCCGGCGCCCGCCGAAGCCTTCGAGCTGCACGCTCGCCAAGGCCTCCCTGGCCCGCGCGAGGCGCTCGGCCTTCGGCACCTTGCGGACCTTGAGGCTGTAGGCGACGTTCTGCTCCAGGGTCATGTGCGGGAACAGCGCGTAGTCCTGGAACACGGTGTGCACGTCACGCTCGAAGGGGGCCCGGCGGGTGACGTCGGCGCCCGCGAGTTCGATGGTTCCGGCGGTCGGGGCCTCGAAGCCCGCGATCATCCGGAGCACCGTGGTCTTGCCCGAGCCGGACGGCCCCAGCATCGAGAAGAACTCGCCGTCCGCGATCTCCAGGTCGACCCCGGCCACGGCCTCCGTCCTGCCGAAGGACTTGCGCAGGCTTTGCAGCCGGATGGCCATTCCCTCCATGGGCGGGAACCTTTCTGGTGCTGTCGGGAGTTGGCGGTAAACATATGAAGTCATAGTTCTAATTTCAAGGCCCCGCTAAGGTAAAGGCTGTGCCAAGTGGCAAGGTGGTGACCGTGAACCGAGACAAAACCGGCGTCCGAAGAGCCGTCTTCACACCCGTCGACACGCTCGCCCGCGTGGACGCCGTGGTGCGGCGGCTCGGTGACGCCATCGACCTCGGGCTGCTCGCCGACGGTGAGCAGCTGCCCGGCGAGAGCGACCTCGCCGCCCAGCTCGGCGTCTCCACCGTGACCCTGCGCGAGGCCCTCATGGCGCTGCGCCAACGCGGTCTGGTCACCACCCGCAGGGGCCGCGGCGGGGGCAGCTTCGTGACCGTCCCCGACGGCCCCGCCGAGGACCGGCTCCTCGCCCGCCTCGCCGACTGGAGCACCGAGGAACTGCGCGATCTCGCCGACCACTGGGCCGCCGTCTCCGGCGCCGCCGCCCGTCTCGCGGCCCGGCGTACGGAGCCCGCCGATCTGCGGCAACTGCAGAGGTCTTTGGGAGAGTTGATGGACGCCAAGGACTCGGGAGCCCGCAGCCGCATCTACGGGCGCTTCCATGTCGAGCTGGCCGCCGCCGCCCAGTCCGCCCGTCTGACCAGGGAAGAAGTCACTCTGCAGACCGAAGTCGGGGCGCTGCTACGGCTCGTGCTGCACGACGACGGACTCCTCGCGGACGCCGCGGACCGTCACCGCGCCGTGATCTCGGCCGTGCATGATGGGGCGGACGACCGCGCCAGGGCCCTGGCCGAAGAATGCGTGCAGACCTCCATGGCGCGCCTGATCGAACTCCGCCTCGGACCGGCCGGCGGCGCGAGCGGTCCCGGTCCGAAGGAGGCCCCCGATGGGCAGCAACCCCCGTCCCGCAAACGCCGGATCGGCGCTGCTTGACGACCGGCCGGCAGCCGAGGCGGCCGCCCGCGTCCGTGACGCGCTCGAAGGGGTCTTCGACGCCGTCGGCGCCACCGCCGTGGACATCGAGTCCGTGCTCTCCTCCGTCGCCGCGAAGGGCCGCCGCCCGGTCACGGACGACCTGACCGCGCTCCGCCCCGGGCTGCACACCCGGCTCGACCGCTACGACCTGGTCTCGGGGATCGGCTTCGTCGCGGCGCCCGGCCTCCTCGACGACGTACCCGCGTGGCTGGAGTGGTGGCAGCGGACCGCGGACGGAGCCGTGCAGCCGCTGCTGCTCGACCTGGACCCGCAGCGCTCCGCGTACTCGGACTACACCCACTGGGACTGGTTCACGCTCCCCCGCGACACCGGGCAGCGGGCCGTCGCGGGCCCCTACGTCGACTACCTCTGCTCCGACGAGTACAGCCTCACGCTCTCCGCGCCCGTGACGGTCGGAGGACGCTTCATGGGGGTGGCCGCCGCCGACGTCTACCTGCGCCGCTTCGAGTCCGTCGTCATGCCGCTGCTCCAGCGACTCCCGGGGCCCGCCCGCCTGGTGAACGCGCGCGGTCGCGTCGCCGCCTCCACGGACCCCCGCCACCTCGTCGGCTCCCTCAGCAAGGGCCCCGACCTCGCGGCGGTACTGGCCGGACCGGCGAAGGGCACGGACCACGACGGGCTGCGCCTGCTGCCCTGCGACGGCGTCCCGCTGATCCTGGCGACGGCGACGCCTTCCACCATGCGGCCGTAGACCCAAGTCCTGTTCCCTCAGGCGCCACCCGGCGCACGCGCCGCCGCTGCGACGGCGCTGTAGGCGCGGCCGTCCACCACGTACTCACCCAGGGGCCGCATACCGAACCCGTCCACGTGGACGCGCCAGGAGGGCCGGTTCGTGGACTCGATGAAGGCGACCACCGCGTCGGCCCGCGCCGCGGCCGCCTCGACCGCCATGGTGAACAGGCCGCGCGCCACCCCGCGCCCCCGGTAGGCCACGTCGACGACCACGGGGCCGTAGAGCAGCCAGCGCACCTCGCTCAGCGGCCGACCCTCCCAGCGCAGCGTGTCCTGCGCCGCGAGCAGGCCGACGACCGGCGGCGGCGCGGGCAGTTCGTCGGGGCCGGAGAGGGCGAGGAGACCCGCCACCTGCCCGTTGTCGTCGGCGACCAGCAACGTCCCGGCGGCAGCCATGGCGCGGAGTGCGGCAGCGTCGAAACCCCCTTGTACGAAGCCCTGTTCGTCCCGCTGGTGTTTCGTCAGGGAGTCGCGGTGATTGGCGGCGAAGAGCGCGGCCATGGCGGGAGCGTCGGCCTCGGTCGCCCAGCGATAGATCATGGAACCGATCTTGACACGGCAGGCACGGCACCCTCGGCACGCACGGCAGTGGCTATCCCAGGAACGAGGCCACCGTCTCCGTGAAGCGATCGGGGTCGTCGACCCACGGGAAGTGGCCCGCGCCTTCCTGGACGACCGGTTCGGCGTGGGGGAGCAGCTCCGCGATGACGGCGGCGACCCGGGGCAGCGGGCCGCCGTCCCGCTCGCCCGACAGGACCAGGACCCGCGCGTCCCACCCGGCCAGGGCGGCGCGGGCCGCGGCGGGGTCGAAGGCTCCGGGGGACGCGTAGAGGTCCGCCGCCTGCTCGTTGGTCTGCTCGACCTCGCCGGCGGCGTGCGCCTCGGCGGCCGCGTCCCAGCGCCCGTAGAAGAACGGCACCGCCGCGTCGAAGTCGGCGTCGGTCGCGGTGCCGTCCCAGACCCGTCCGTACGCCTCACGCGCGGAGGCGAACCACGGTTCGTCCGCGCGCAGGGCGGCCGCTTCGAGTCGGTGCTCCGTGGTGAAGTCGACGCCTAGGGCGCGTGCGCGGGCGGTGACCATCGTGAGGGTGCGGACGCGCCGGGGGAACCTGGCCGCGTAGAGCAGCGCGAGGTCACCGGCCGCCGAGTGCGCGAGCAGATCAACGCTCTCCAGGCCGAGGTGGACGCGGAGCGCCTCGACGTCGCCGACCTGCCGGTCGCAGCGGTACGTGGACGGGTCCGCCGGGACGCCGGAGTCGCCCGTGCCGCGCAGGTCGAGCAGCACAAGGCGGCGCCGCTTCGAGAGCCCGCCGAGATCGCCGAGGTAGGCGGAGGCGCGCATGGGCCCGCCGGGCAGGCAGATGAGGGGCTCGCCCTCCCCCACGACGTGGTAGGCGAGCCGGGTGCCGTCGGATGCGGTGAAGGTGGGCATGGCGCCATCCTCGGATCCGCGCGCCGATCACGGCAAGCGGATTGGCGCCCGCTCGGCGGGGCCGGGAGTCACCAGCGGGGATCCGGATCGGGCAGGCGCGTGAACTCCCGTACAGCTGAGGCAAGTTCAGTCGGCCGATCCAAGGGGACGAGGGTGTAGCTGTCCTCGATCTCGACCAGCCGACCCTGCGGGAGAAGTTCGGCGAGGCGCCGCCCGTGGGCGAGCGGCATCACGCGGTCGTCGCGCGCCCAGACCACGAGCGCGGGCCGGTCGAACGCCGGCAGGCGCTCCGCCGCCCGGAGCAGGACGCGGGTGTCGGAGAAGACCGCGCGCAGCATCCGTACGGCATCGCGGCGGATCTCCGGCTGCGTGACGACCGGTCTCATCCACCGGCCGGTCGCGGTGCCGCCGCGCTTGGTCAGCCACCCGAACGCCACCGGCAGCCGCCGCACCGCGCCGATCCGCATCTGCTGCATGAACAGCCCGAACATCCTTGGCGACAGCTTCCCCGCGAGAGCGAGCGTCCTGCCGGTCAGCCCCGGCGGAAGGTTGTCGAACGCCTCGCACGAGACCAGCACCAGGCGGCCCACGCGCTCGGCGGCGCCCTCGGAGACGACCAGTTGGACGAGCGCCCCGCCGGTGTCGTTGCCGACGAGGGTGACGTCGCGCAGGTCGAGACGGTCGAGGAACTCGACCACGAGGCGGGCGACCCCGGGCAGCGACAGATCGGCGTCGTCGCGCATCGCGCGACGGTGCGCGCCCAGGGGCAGCGTCGGCGCCACGCACCGGTGCTCGCCGGACAGTTCCGCGATCGGCCCGTCCCAGAGCGAGGCGTCCATCATCAGGCCGTGCAGGAAGACGACCGTGGGGCCACTGCTGTCCGCGTCCGCGTGCGCCTGCCCTCCCGTGTCCTCGTACTCGACGGTCCCTGCGGTCAGCTCGATCTCCCTCATGACCGGCTCCGGGCCGAAGGATCAGCGGTGACGGCGGCTCCATGGCCGGCGGGTGGTATCTCGTCGATCAAGTGGCGCTGCAGAAAAGCGAGTTCGGCCTCCACGGCCGGTTCATGCGCATCCATGAAGGGCGCGTAGTGCCCTCCCGGCAGGTGGACCACCTCTGCCTGCGGTGCTCGCCGCGCCGCGTCGACGGCCGGCCCCGGCAGGGCGGACCTGTCCTGGTCGCACACGACGACCAGCAGGGGACACCGCGCCTTGGACGCCTGGCTGCCCGGCCGGTAGAAGCTGAGGCTCAGCGCCGAACGGGCGGCGACCTCCTGCTGCCAGTCCGGGTAGCGGTTGCCCGGGTTGAGCGCCCGGTCCCCCTCGTTCCCGTCCGGCGTGGTGAGCATCGCCACGGTCCCGGGTGGACCGGCGAGCGGCATCAGCAAGGGTTTACGTCCGACGAGAGCACCGGCGGCATCGAGGAGACCCCTCACGGTGAGCCGGAGCATTCCCCAGGGCGTCTGATACGCCATCGCCCTGCGCGACGCCACGGGGCCGTCGGCCAACGGAGTCTGCGCGATCGCCGCTGCCAACTGCGGTGCGCGCGCCGCGACTTGGAAGATGTGACCGCCCGAGGCCGAGAACCCCCAGGCCGCGACGCGTGCGGGGTCGACCTCCGGCAGGGCCGCGGCACAGGCGATCGCGGCCCGCCAGTCGGCGAGTTGCTCCTCGATGTCCAGGATCTGGCGCGGCGCGCCCCCGCTTTCACCGAAGCGCCGGTAGTCGAAGGCCAGGACGCTGAACCCGGCGGCGTGGAAGCGCGCCGCGAACGGGTCGGTGCCCGGCTCCTTGGTCACCCCGCCGCCGGGCGCCATGACCACGCACGCACCGTTCGTCCCCGGGTAGTGCCACGCGGCGCATTCGGTGCCGCCGCTGGGGAATCGGACTTTCTCCCGCTCCATGGACATCCGCATGACCGGCCTCCGAGTGGACCCGCGTGGATCCGAGTGGATGAGAAGCACCCTCACCGAAAGTGAACCACGTGGTTCGCAAACTGTCCACGGACTCCGGCCACGGGGTCCGGCCGGATCGGGTGCCGCCCGAACGGCGCTGTTACGCCTCCGCGGCCTCCTCCCGCTCCAGCGCGCGGGCCAGCGCCTCGAAGCCGGCGGCGACGCCCTCGGCGTCACCGCTGGTCCGCGCGTCCACCAGAAAGCCCCGGAGCGTGGCGAGGACCATCTCGGCGACCTCGAGCTTGCGACGGTCGGACCAGTGCCCGGGACACACGGACAGCAGCGTGGGCAGATACTGCTGCGACGCCTCGCGGCCCAGCGCCGCGTGACGGTCCGGGTCGTACATCGCCAGCCCGATGGCCTGGTCGAGCACGCGCGCCTCCGCCCCCACGAGGATCGGCCAGACCACGCGCACCCAGTCCGCCAGCGTCCTGCGGTCGTGGCCCTCGGTGGCGGCGGCGAGCGCCTTCGCGATGCGCCGCTCGCGCAGTTGGACGATCGCCTGCGTGAGCAGATCGTCGGCCCCGTCGAAGTGGTACAGCAGCACCTTGTGCGTGGTGCCGGCCGCTCGCGCCGCGCGCCGGAGCGAGAAGTCCACGAGTCCGTTGACCTCGAGGTCATCGGTGACGAGGACGAGGAGTTCCCGCCGCCGGGCCTCGCCGCGCGGCGACCCGGCCGACCGCCGGTATCCCGCCCGTCCTGGTGAGCCGTCGTCGGCAGGGGTGTTCACATCGGCGGCTTCCATGGCCGGTCCTCCTCGCGCAGCGAACGCTCGGGCCGACCTTAGCCCTCGGGGACGGAGCATGATCAAGCTCAGCCGCAGGCCTCACAGGGGCCCTGGTCAGTGAGGGAGCGCCGCCACCGGTCGGGGCCGCCGCAGCAGCCACTGCCAGAAGCCGCGGCGGGGCGGCCTGGGCGGCCGTATCGCGATGCTGCCGCCGTGCACCTCACCCGTCATCTGGATGCGCAGCCTGACCGGTGTCGCGGTCTCGGGCCGCGTCTGATGGCGCACGCTGCCGCTGCGTACGGTCACGTCGTCGACATCGGCGACGACGTCCGGCGGCACGAGCAGCGTCACCGACCCGCTGCGCACCGCGACCTCGATCTCCAGGGTGGGCGCCGCGATGACGGCCTGGGTGAAGTCGAGAACGACGGAACCGCTCTTCGACTCGATCTCCAGACGCCTCGGGACCACCCAGCCGCCGTCCCGCTTCGCGCTCGCGCTGTCGACGGCGATCCGCGACACATCTTTCGGAGCGGCGGCCACGACCCCGGCGGCCCACGCGGGACCGGCGTCCGGCAGGTCGGCGAGCAGGGCCGCCAGCTCACCGTGGGTACGGGCCGTCAGCGCGGCCTCGAGCCGCTCGTCCAGCTCGTCCGCGGTCAGCCGGCCGTCACCGGCGGCGACGGTCAGCCGCTCCACGACCTGGTCGCGCTCCTCGTGCGACGCACGCAGTTCACGGCGGTCTGGCACCATTTCACCGGGCATGGACGCACTCTAGTGGCGTGGCCGCCACCCGTGGAACCGGGACCGAGCGGCCACCCGCGATCGGCCCGCCCCCGTCAGGAGTCCAGTACCGCCGCGACGCCCTCGATCTCCACGAGCTGGTCGTCGTACCCGAGCACCGTGACCCCCATCAGCGTGCTGGGGACGTCGTGGTCGCCGAACACGTCACGCACGACCTCCCATGCCGTCACCAGGTCCGCCCGGCGCGTGGACGCGACGAGGACGCGGGTGCTGATCACGTCGTCGAGGGTGGCGCCGGACTCGGCGAGCGCCGTCCGCATGTTCTCGACGGCCTTGGCCGCCTGTCCGGCGTAGTCGCCGACGGCAGCCGTCGAGCCGTCCTCGTTCAGCGGACAGGCCCCGGCGAGGAAGATCAGCCGCGCTTCGGCGGGAGCCGTCGCCGCGTAGGCGTACTCGGCGACGTCGGACAGCGAGGACGAGCGGATCAGCGAGACGGCGCGGGGCACGTGAGTTCCCTCCGGAGCGGGCACGACGGGCGGTCATCCTCGCAAGGAACCTCGGCGGGCGCCCCTGATTTTCCCGGCGCGGGGGCGCACAGGTGGAGAACAGCTGCCGTCATCGTCACACGAGGTGAAGAATGGACGGGAGAGGGAAACCACTCTCAGGACGGAGCGGGACGCCGTGGGGACGAGCGAGCACAGCGATGCCGCAGAGCAGCGCTTCGACGTGGCGGACGCCACGCCGGTGCTGCTCGACACTCACGGGGTGGTGTGCGGCTGGTCCGGCGGGAGCGAGCGGCTGCTGGGGTACGCGGCCGCCGAGGTGGTGGGCCGGAAGGTGGCCGAGCTCCTGATGCCCGAGGACGCGGCTCGCGTTCCCTCGCTCGCCGAGCAGTGCACGCGGGGCGGCGGATGGTCGGGGATCCTGACGGCGAAACACCGCGACGGGCGCCCCGTCCCCCTGATGGTGCACGTCGTCGAGGCACAGCTGTGCCCGGAGCCCGAGCGCTGGATCGCGCTCGTGACGGACCTGGCGCGGGCGCCCGGATGGGAGATGAGCCGCTCCGTCCTGGAGCAGATGGCCACGCGCTCCCCCCTGGGCATCGCCATCGTGGACACGGACCTGAGGTACGTGTGGTCGAACGACGCGCTGGCGCAGTTCGGCGGCGGTCCGGCGCAGGACCGTATCGGCCGCAGGCTGGCGGACATCCAGCCCGGACTCGACTCCGAGCGGCTCGAGGGGCAGATGCGGCAGGTCCTCGAGACGGGGGTGGCGGTCGTGGGCTACGAGCAGGTGGGCCGCGTGCAGTCCGCGCCGCACCGCCAGTGCTGCCACGCCATGTCGTTCACTCGGCTCAACGACGAAAACGGATCCCCCCTGGGCGTGTACTACACGGCGATGGACATCACCGACCGCTATCTGATCCGGCAGCGGCTCGCCCTCCTCGACCGGGCCGGTGAGCACATCGGCCGGAGTCTGGACGTCGTACAGACCGCGCAGGAACTGGCAGACGTGGCGGTGCCCGGCCTCGCGGACTTCGTCGCCGTGGATCTGCTGGAGTCGGTGCTCGAAGGGGCCGAACCGACGGCGGGGACGCCGAGCGACTCGGAGATGGTCACGCTGCGGCGCGCGGGCCACCGGTCGGTGCGGGACGGCGTCCCCGAGACCCTCGTCCGCATCGGCGAGACGGCCCGCTACCGCACGGAATCACCCCCCGTCCGCGTCCTGACCAGCGGCGTGTCCTGGTACAAGGAGCAGGTGGATCCCCGGGACGAGGACTGGACCGCCACCGACCCCGGCCGCCCGGCGGCCTCCCTCATCGAGCTCGGGCTGCACTCGATGATGATCGTGCCGATCCGCTCGCGCGGCATCACGATGGGCGTCACCAGCTTCTTCCGGCGGGACCGCCCCGACCCGTTCGACGAGGAGGATCTGGCGCTCGCGGAGGAGTTCGTCGCCCGGGCGGCGATCTGCGTGGACAACGCCCGCCGCTACACACGCGAACGCGACGCCGCGCTGGTGCTTCAGCGGAGTCTGCTGCCGAGCTACCTGCCCGAGCAGGACGCGGTGGACGCCACCGCCTGCTACCGGCCCGCGGACGAGCTGACGGGCCTCGGCGGCGACTGGTTCGATGTTCTCCCGCTGTCCGGCGCCAGGGTCGCCCTCGTCGTGGGCGACGTCCCCGGCCACGGCATCGACGGCGCCGCCGCCATGGGACGGCTGCGCACCGCGGTCCAGACGCTCGCCGATCTGGACCTGCCGCCGGAGGAGGTGCTGGCCCACCTCGACGACCTGGTCAGCAGGGGCGCGCGTGAGGAGGACGCCCGCAGCGCGATCCAGGCCGTCGGCTCCAGCTGTCTGTACGTGGTGTACGACCCGGTGAGCGGCCAGTGCACCATGGCGAGCTCCGCGCATCCCCCGCCCGCGCTCGTCACCCCGGACGGCACGGTCTCCTTCCCCGACCTCCCGATCGGGCCGGCGCTCGGCACGGGTGGTCTGCCCTTCGAGGCGGCCGAGTTCTGCCTCGCCGAGGGCACCATGCTCGCCCTGCACACCGACGGACTGCTCGCCGTCGACCCACGGGAACCCGGCCGCGAGCCCGAACTCGACGCGGGCAGGGAGCGCCTGCGCGAAGTCCTGGAGCTGCGCGCCCCCTCCCTCGACGGCCTCTGCGTGGCCGTCGTCGACGCGCTGGTGCCCGCGCGGCCGAACGACGACGTGGCCCTGCTGATCGCCCGCACCCACCGCCTGGGCGCCGGGCAGGTCGCCTCGTGGGACCTGGAGAGCGACCCGGCGGTCGTCGCCGAGGCGCGCAGGAAGGTCACACGGCAGCTGGCCGCGTGGGGGCTCGACGAGCTCGCCTTCACCACGGAACTCGTCGTCAGCGAACTCGTCACCAACGCGATCCGGTACGCCTCCGGGCCGATCCGGCTGCGTCTGATCGTCGAGCGGGCGCTGATCTGCGAGGTGTCCGACGCGGGCGCCAGCGCTCCGCATCTGCGTCACCCCCGCACCACCGACGAGGGCGGGCGCGGCCTGTTTCTCGTCTCCCAGTTCTCCCAGCGCTGGGGAGCGCGCTACACCCTCGACGGGAAAATCATCTGGGCCGAACAGTCCCTCACCGAGCAGGCGGACGAACCGGTCTCCGACACGGATGAACCGGCCGCCAGGACCGACGGACCGACCGTTGACACAACGGGCTGAATCAGCGCCGCGCCGGCGCATCGCCAGGAACGTCGGTCGGCAAAGAGGTCGCCCGATCGCCGACGGCGGGACGCAGATATGCAGTTGACGTGCGGCGATGCGCACGATTTCCTGCTGCGATGACTGATCTCCGCATTGAGAAGGTGCAGGGCGACGCCCTGATCGAGGACTGGCGTCACGTCCACAACCTGATCATCCCGGCCGACCCGCTGTCCCTCGACGACGTGCGCGAGCGAGTGGGGCGCAACCATCTGGAAGTCGCCTATCTCGGCGACACCCTCGTGGGCTGCACGACGGTGCGCCCTCCGACGGACGACACCGCCACGGCCACGGTGATCGCCCGCGTGCTCCCCGGGCACCGCCGGCAGGGCTTCGGCGAAGTCCTCTACCGGCACGGCCTGGAGCACGCGCGGACACTGGACGCCGCCGTGATCGAGACGGTCATCCTGGCGTCCAACGTGGCCGGGGTGCGGTTCGCGGAGAAGCACGGGTTCGTGGAAGTGGAGCGATACGTACTGCCGGAGGACCCCGCCCTCTGGTTCACGATGCGACTCACCGAGGACGGGCTCACCTGAGTATTCGTCTATCTTGGCGCGTATGCAGTCCTACACGATCGGCCAGGCCGCCCGGCTCCTCGGCGTGAGCCCGGACACCGCACGCCGATGGGCCGATGCGGGCAGAGTGGCCACCCATCGTGACGCGGGTGGGCGGCGGCTCATCGACGGCAGGGACCTGGCTGCCCTCTCGGTCGAGGTTGCCAGGACCGGCGGCGGCGAGGACGACATCTCGTACACCTCTGCGCGCAACGCCTTCCCGGGCATTGTCACCGCCGTGAAGCTGGGTGACGTGGCGGCCCAGGTGGAGATCCAGGCGGGCCCTCACCGGCTGGTGTCGCTGCTCACGCGTGAGGCCGTGGAGGAGCTGGGACTTGAGGTGGGCGCGGAGGCCACCGCCCGCGTGAAGTCGACGAACGTGCACATCGACCGCACCTGACGTCTGCGGGCGGCAGCCGTCTCATCAGCCTCTGGAGTCACCGGTCGCCGTGAAGTAGGAGTGCGCGCCCGCGCCGGCCGGCGCAGCGCCCTCCACGAGCAGGTACTCGTCACGGATCGGCTTGCCGTCCAGCCAGGCCTCCAGGATCTCCCGGGCACCCGCCGCACGGCGGGCCTGCGCGGACAGTGAGGATCCGGAGATGTGCGGGGTCATGCCGTGATGCGGCATCGTCCGCCAGGGGTGGTCCGCCGGCGCGGGCTGCGGGTACCGGACATCGCCCGCGTATCCCGCCAACCGGCGGCTGCGCAAGGCCCGCTCGACCGCGTCCCGGCGGCGATCTTCGCCCGTGCGGTGTTGATGAGGTACACGTCGCGTTTCATGGTGGCGAGCAGCTCGTCGCCGAACAGCCCCTCTGTCTCCGGGTGGAGAGGCGCGTTGACGATGACGACGTCGCAGTGCGGCACCATGTCGGCGGCCGTGGCGTGGAAGGTCAGGCCCAGCTCCCGCTCGGTCTCCTCCGGGAGTCGGTGCCGGTCGGTGTAGTGGAGCTTCACGCCGAAGGGCGCGAGGCGGCGCAGCACGGCGACCGCGATGCGCCCGGCGGCCCACCGTGCCGACGTTCATGCCCTCCAGGTCGTACGAACGGGCCACGCAGTCCGCGATGTTCCACCCGCCGTCGAGCACCACTTGGTGCGACCGAAGCAGACCGCGGCCGCCCGCGCGAAGTGCCGCTCACGGGCGAGCGCGGCGAAGTATTCGAGCTGGCGCAGCAGCACGCGGCACTCCGTGGGCGGTCGAGGATCCGGTGTGCCGTCGGTGCTCCCGCCGTGTCACGCCCACGACGCGTAGCCGCCGTCCACGCGGATCACGTTGATGCCGCTGATGTGCCGCGCCCCGCAGCGGTCCTGGGGCAGGACGAGCTGGGGTCCGGCCCGGTCGAGGGGCGTGTCGTCGATGGTGACGGCGAGCAGGACGGGGGCCCGCCCGAAGTCCGGGTCGATCTCCGCCCAGGACAGCAGGGCGTGATGGCCGTCCGCTCCGGTCACCGCGATCAGGAACCGCAGCCGGTCCTTGCGGCGGGCGGGGTCGAAGCCGGGCCCGGCGTCATGCAGGACGTCGTGCAGCAGCGGGCCCGCGAAGCTGTGCTCCTGGACGCCGCTGGTGGCGCACTCGAAGCTGACCCGGGCCGTGTGCTGGGGCCAGTCGAGCAGATCGGGCACCGTCAACCGGGCCGGGCGCGCGACATCGCCGGTCAGGGCGAGCTCTGCCACCGGATCGGCGGCCGTAAGGGATTGACGCACGGACTACCACCTCCCGAATGACCGTACCCGGGCCGCGGCCGCAGCACTCTCATACAAACGCACATGCCTACCCCCGTCCGCACATGATCCAGCTCATGCGATGCAACAAGAGACTTCCCCCTCGCATCTGCGGCAGTATGATCCGTGCATGCGGACCTACCGGATCGGGGAGGCGGCCGCCTTGATGGGCGTCAGCGCCGACACCCTTCGGCGCTGGGTCGACAGCGGGAGGCTGCATGCCGAGCGTGACGAGCTGGGCCGCCGGATCATCCCCGGGGCGGACCTGGCGTCCTTCGCCCGACAGCTGCACCGCACCGAGCGGACGAACAACGGATCCTCGGCGCGCAACCGCCTTTCCGGCATCGTCACCGAGGTGATCCTCGGGGATGTGTCGGCGCAGGTGGAGATCCAGGCCGGACCCTTCAGGGTCGTGGCCATGGTCAGCCGGGAGTCGGCCGAGGAGATGGAGCTGGAACCCGGTGTGCCTGCCGTCGCCGTGATCAAATCGACCAACGTGGTCGTCGAACGCCCTTGAAGTGTCCGCCGGACGCTTCGCGGAGAATCAGCCCGATTCTTCTCAAGAGAGCCCTAGGGAGTAACCCCGTGATGACCCGTTACACGCGCCGGACCCGCCGGACCCTGCAGGTGACCGGCGTAGGCGTCGCCGCGCTGCTGGCGCTGAGCGCCTGCTCCTCCGGCTCGGACTCGTCGTCCAAGAAGGACTCCTCCTCGGCGTCCAAGGACTCCTCCAAGAAGGTCACGGGCACGGTGACCGTCTTCGCGGCGGCGTCGCTCAAGGAGAGCTTCACGACCCTGGGCAAGGACTTCGAGAAGGCCCACCCAGGTACGAAGGTGACGTTCAGCTTCGGCGGCAGCGACACCCTCGCCGCGAGCATCACCGGTGGTGCGCCGGCCGACGTGTTCGCCGCCGCCAGCCCCAAGACGATGGCGATCGTGACGGACAAGAAGGATGCGGCCGGCGCCCCGTCGACGTTCGTGCGCAACCAGCTGGAGATCGCGACCCTGCCGGGCAACCCCGACAAGGTCGCCTCCCTCAAGGACCTCACCAAGTCCGGCCTCAAGGTCGTGCTCTGCGACAAGACGGTGCCGTGTGGCGCCGCCGCGCAGAAGGCGCTGGACGCCAGCAAGCTGAAGCTCACCCCGGTCTCGTACGAGCAGGACGTCAAGAGCGCCCTGACGAAGGTGGAGTTGAAGGAGGCCGATGCCGCCGTCGTCTACAAGACCGACGTGAAGGCCGCGGGCAGCAAGGTGGAGGGCGTCGAGTTCCCCGAGTCGGCGAATGCCATCAACGACTACCCGATCGCTCTCCTGAAGGACGCGCCCAACGCAGAGGCTGCGAAGGAGTTCATCGCGCTCGTGCAGTCCCCCGAGGGCCAGCAGGTCCTGACGGCGGCAGGGTTCCTCAAGCCGTGACCGAGCTCGACAAGTCCGGCGCCGCGGCCGAGGTCCTCACGGGTGGCGACACCCGTGGGGCCGGGCCGCGGCGTCGGCGTGCCCGGCCGGGCGCCCGGGGCCGCGGGGTGCCTCTGCCGCTTCTGGTGCCCGCCCTCGTCGGCCTCGCGTTCCTGCTGCTGCCCCTGATCGCCCTGCTCGTACGGGCCCCTTGGCGCAGCCTGCCGGAGCAGCTGACCAGTCCGGAGGTCTGGCAGGCCCTCCAGCTGTCGCTGATCTGCGCGACGGCGGCCACGGCGGTGAGCCTGGTCCTGGGGGTGCCGCTGGCCTGGCTGCTCGCGCGCACGGAATTCCCCGGGCGCGGCTTCGTCCGCGCACTGGTGACACTGCCGCTCGTACTGCCACCGGTGGTGGGCGGTGTGGCCCTGCTGCTGGCCCTCGGACGCAACGGCGTCGTCGGGCAGTTGCTGGACTCGTGGTTCGGGATCACGCTGCCGTTCACCACGGCGGGGGTCGTGGTCGCGGAGTCGTTCGTGGCGATGCCGTTCCTCGTCATCAGCGTGGAGGGCACGCTCCGGGCCGCCGATCCGCGGTTCGAGGAGGCCGCCACGACGTTGGGCGCCTCCCGCTTCACGGCGTTCCGCAGGGTGACACTGCCGCTGATCATGCCGGGCATCGCCGCGGGTGCCGTGCTTGCCTGGGCGCGCGCGCTCGGCGAGTTCGGCGCTACCATCACGTTCGCGGGCAACTTCCCCGGCCGTACGCAGACCATGCCGCTGGCCGTGTACCTTGCGCTCCAGAACGACCCGGCCGCCGCGATCGCCCTCAGCCTGGTGCTGCTCGCCGTGTCGATCGCGGTTCTCGCGGGGCTGCGGGACCGCTGGATGACGGCGTCATGACCGGCCCCGCCCTCCCCCACACGGTCCTCGCCGGACCGTCCGACCACCGGATGACCGCCTCATGACGCACATCGACCACGTCACCGGTGGCGTCCCCGCCGACGGCCTGGACGCCCACCTCGTCGTCGAGCGCGGCACCTTCCGCCTCGACGTCGCGCTGCGCGCCGCTCCCGGCGACGTGGTCGCGCTGCTCGGTCCGAACGGCGCCGGCAAGACCACAGCCCTGCGCGCCCTGGCCGGGCTCACGCCGCTGACGGGCGGTCATCTGCATCTGGACGGCGCCGCGTTGGACCGCACGGCGCCCGAGTCCCGTCCGGTCGGCGTGGTCTTCCAGGACTACCTCCTCTTTCCGCACCTGAGCGCCCTGGACAACGTCGCCTTCGGCCCGCGCTGCCACGGCGTGTCCAAGGCCGAGGCGCGTGAGCAGGCCGCGAAGTGGCTGGACCGCATGGGGCTCGCCGACCACCATGGCGCCAAGCCGCGCCGGCTGTCCGGCGGCCAGGCGCAGCGCGTCGCCGTGGCCCGCGCCCTGGCCACCCATCCCCGGCTGCTGCTCCTCGACGAGCCGCTCGCCGCGCTCGACGCGCGCACCCGTCTCGACGTACGCGCCCAACTCCGTCGACACCTGGCCGACTTCGAGGCCGTCGCCGTACTGGTCACACACGACCCGCTGGACGCGATGGTGCTGGCCGACCGCCTCGTCGTCATCGAGCACGGCCGCGTCGTCCAGGAGGGCGCCCCGGCCGACATCGCCCGTCATCCGCGTACGGACTACATCGCCCAGCTGGTCGGCCTCAACCTCTACAAGGGGCAGGCCGACGGGCATGTGGTGCGGGTCGGCTCCGGGCCGGACATCGCGACCAGCGAGGAGCTGTCGGGGCCCGCCTTCGTGGCGTTCCCGCCGATCGCGGTGACCCTGTACCGGGACCGGCCCACCGGCGCCAGCGCCCGGAATCTGTGGCGGTGTCAGGTCGCCGGGCTCGAGACGCACGGGGACCAGATCCGCGCGGACCTCACGGGTGAACTCGACCTCGCCGCCGACCTCACGACGGTCGCCGCCGCGGAGCTGAACCTGCACCCTGGCGCGCCGGTCTGGGCCACGGTCAAGGCGACGCAGACGCACGCGTACCCCGCCTGACGCCGCAGCCCTGCGTCCTGCGTCCCGTAACAAGCCGCACCCCAGCATCCCGTAACAAACTGGGCGCCTCCGACCTGCCAGGCGCTCACGCCCCTCCACCTCGCAGATGCGACGGGCCTCACACCAGCCACATCCAACCCGGCTACGGTGAGGCCTATGCAGGCCCAAACCTGGACATTCCATACCTTTTCTGTGAGGCGTTCCGCATGAGCCTGAGCATCCGCAATCAGCTTCCCGGCAGCGTTACGGGCATCACCGCGGGTGAAGCCATGGCGACGGTCAAGGTCCGCCTCGACGGCGGCCAGGACATCACCGCGGCGATCACCCTGGACGCCGTCAAGGACCTCGGCCTCGCCGAGGGATCCGCCGTACGCGCCCTGGTCAAGTCCACGGAGGTCTCCCTCGCCACCGGCACGATCGAGGGGCTGTCCATCCGCAACCAGCTCGCCGGAACGGTCGACGACATCACGACGGGCGGCGCCATGGCCTCCGTCAAGGTCAGCGTCCCGGGCGGCGAACTGACGTCCGCCATCACCAAGGACGCCGTCACCGACCTGGCCCTGGCCCCCGGCACCTCCGTGGTGGCACTGATCAAGTCGACCGAGGTCTCGCTCGCGACCGCGTGACGGCCGGGCGTCGATCGGTACCTGACCGACGAAGCGCGCCTACCGGAGGGGGCGCCGTCCGGACGACCGTCACATGTTGATCATGTGTCCGGCCAGTCCGTGCACCGCCTCCTTCACGGCCTCGCCGAGCGTCGGGTGGGCGTGCACGTTGCGGGCCACCTCGTGGACGGTCAGGTCCCACTGCTGAGCCAGCGTCAACTCCGGGAGCAGTTCGGTGACTTCGGGGCCGATGAGGTGGGCGCCGAGCAGTTCGCCGTACCGGCTGTCGCTGATGACCTTGACGAAGCCCGTCGGCTCACCGAGGCCGTGGGCCTTTCCGTTCGCGGAGAACGGGAACTTCGCCACCTTCACGTCGAAACCGAGCTCGCGGGCCTGCGCCTCGGTCCACCCGAAGCTGGCGATCTGCGGCTGGCAGTAGGTGGCGCGCGGGATCATCGTGAAGTCGACCTCCATGGTCTCCGCGCCGCCGATCGTCTCGGCGGCGATCACGGCCATGGCCTCCGCCGCGTGCGCCAGCATCAGCTTCGCGGTGACGTCGCCGATCGCGTACAGGTGGGGCACGTTGGTGCGGCCGCGTCCGTCCACGTCGATCGCGCCGCGCTCGGTGAGCCGTACGCCGGTGTTCTCGAGCCCGTATCCGGTGGTGCGAGGCGCGAAGCCGATCGCCTGGAGGACCTTGTCGGCCTCGATCACGCGCTGCTGCCCGTCCTTGGAGACGGTGACGCGCACCTTGGCGGCGGGATCGCTGTCGTCGATGGATTCCACCCGGGTCCCGGTGTGCACCTCGATGCCCAACTTCCGGTACTGGCGGGAGAGTTCCTTGGACACGTCGGCGTCCTCGGTCGGCACCATGCGGTCCAGGAACTCGACGACGGTCACCTTGACGCCGTAGTTGTGCAGGACGTACGCGAACTCGACGCCGATCGCTCCGGCGCCGGCGATGACGATGGACTCGGGGAGCGTCTCGGAGAGGATCTGCTCCTCGTAGGTGACCACGCGGTCGCTGAGGGCGGTGCCCGGCAGGAGGCGGGTGGTGGCGCCGGTCGCGATGATGCAGTTCCCGAAGGTGATGGTCTCGGTGCCGCCGGCCGTGAGGTCGATCCGGAGTGTGTGGTCGTCGGTGAACGTGCCGCGGCCGTCGTACTCGGTGATGTCGTTCTTCTTCATCAGGTAGTGCACGCCGGCGACCCGGCCGTCGGCGACCTTGCGGCTGCGCCGGTAGGCCTCGCCGTAGTCGAAGCTGACCTGCCCGTCGACGTGGATGCCGAAGGTCGAGGCCTGCTGCGTGAAGATGTGCGCGAGTTCGGCGTTGCGCAGGAGCGCCTTGGAGGGGATGCAGCCCACGTTCAGGCAGACACCGCCCCAGTACTTCCCCTCGACGACCGCGGCACGAAGGCCCAGCTGGGTGGCGCGCACGGCCGCGGTGTAGCCACCGGGCCCGGCACCCAGGACGACGACGTCGTAGTGCGTGGTACTCATGGAGCGTTCCTGCCGTTTCGGTGAGACGCGAGTCTGGCCCTGACGTGCACGACGGTACGTCCGCGACCGGGACCCACGCACCTACGCAACGCCAGCGCCTCCCGGGGCTCCGCGCCGTCACGCCCCCGGGCGAAGCTCAGTCCCGGCCCGGGCCGCGCTGCGTCTACTCGACCTCGATGCCGAAGTCCTGAACGAGCTGCTCCAGGCCCCCCGCGTAGCCCTTGCCGCCCAGGACGAAGTCCCAGTCCCCGTTCGGTCTGCGGCGGAAGGAACCGAGCACCAAGGCGGTTTCGCCCGGGCGGCCGTCGGAGACCTCATGCCGTCGCAGGTCGGCCAGCCTCGGGTCGAGCAGACGGATGCAGGCGTCCGTGAAGCCGGAGAGGTCGGCGTCCGGGTTCACCTCCGGGTCGATCGCGGCCACGAGCACGAACCGGTCGGCCTCATCCGGCAACGCGTCGAAGGAGACGCAGATGGCGGCCTTGTCCGGTGCGGTCGGAGGCAGAACGCGTACGGAGCCGTCCGCTGTGTGCGGGTTGTTGTAGAAGACGAAGTGATCGTCACTGAGGATGCTGCTGCCACGGCAGACGAGAGCACACACATCCAGGGCGACGCCTCCGGTCCACGACATGCCCAGGATCTTGTAGTCGTCGGGCAGTCGAAAGTCCAAAACCGTCGGAGTCGGCTGCGCTGCCGGGCGGCGGGCGCCGTCGCCCAGACGCCCTTGTAGCCCGTGCCGGTGCAACAGGTCGACGAGTTCGGTGCCGGAGATCAGTTCCAGCGGCTTGCCGTTGGCGAAGGTGTGCGAGCCCGGACCGAACCTCGATGTCGTCACGAGGACACCCTTGTTGGCGCCGGCGTCCTGCACGGTTCCGTACAAGTCGCGGACGGCGGTGGGCGGCACGGTGTTGCGGTAGCGCTTCACCTGCACGACGATTTTGCCGCCCCGGATCGGTGTCGGATCCAGAGCGTCGACGTCCACCCCTCCGTCGTTCGAACGTTGAGTGGTGACCGCTTGCATCCCCATGGCCCGGAAGAGCTCGGCGACGAGATTCTCGAAGGCGATCGGATCCATGTCGTACAGGTCGGGCTCCTCGTCGCTGCCATGCGTCACGACGCGGTTTCCGACCTCCTGCGGCCGGCGACCGGGCCGTACCGGCGTGAGCTGATCGGGGCGAGCGGAGAGTTGCCCACGTAATGCGTCGGACAGGCAGCTGCCTGCGTCCACCTGGGCCAGGTACAGGTCGCGGAACGTTGCGCCCGACGTCATGACGGTTGCCAGGTAGATGTGGCCCGGTCGGCCCGTCGTGGGGTCGTGCCCGTCCACGAACCCGTTCAAGGTCACCGCCTCGAGTGTGCCCATCTCGTCCGCGGCGAAGAGTTCGTGCAGGACGAGGAGCATGCACTGCGCGAGAACTTCCCGGTACAGAGCCCGACGTTGGCCTACTGGGCGGGACGTCTCCTTGTCCTGGTCCAACCCGGACATGTACCGAACGGACTTGACCTCGGGGACGACGGTGTAGGCGGGCAGCTCCCAGTCCAGTACCAACTGGCGAGCCGCCGAGTCGTACGCGGCTGCCACCTGACGCGGGAAACCCTCCGGCCATGCGGTCGAGGCGTACAGAGCGGCGGAGAAGTACTCGACCACGGAGTCGGGTTCGCGGCGCCTGACTGCTTCGGTGAGTTCTTCGATGCCTGCGTTGTGCCGGCGCACATCGGCCAGTTGGGCATCGGCCCACTGCTGGTACTCCCGCTGGTACGACGCCAGCTGTTGCTGCCGTCGAGCCTCCGCCGCCTGGGCCGACTGCCAGTCCCTCTCGAAATGCGCCCGAGCCTCGGCCTGCGCCTGGGCCCGCCGAGTGGCGGTCCACCCGCTCTGCGTTTGGTAGTGATTGAAGTCCGGCATGGGCACGGGCTGCGCCAAGGGGCCTGGAGCGAAGGGCTGGACATCCTCAGGGCGCATGAGAGAGGGAGCCCTGAAAGGCGGAGCCTGACAACCCGAGGCGAGAAGACCCTGCAGCGACGTGACTTGAGCGTCCAGTTCCTCAGTGCGGCGCAGGGCCTCTGTCTGCCGGTACTCGCGGTGGTTCTGGACCGCTCGCCGTTGATAGGCACGTGCTTGCTGTGCTTCTTGCCTCTGTCGTCTGGCTTCGGCCTCCATCTGGCGCTGCTGTTGCCGCTGCATTTCAGCCCAGACGCCGACCGAGCCACTGGAGCGTCGACTCATGTGTATGCAGGCCCTCCCCAAGGCGCTCCGATTGTCCCCACAACCAGTTGTAAAGGGACGACTGTATCGAGCGATACCCATTTCGCATATCCACTCGTCAAAGGCCGACCGCAGCGGGCTCCATCGGTCGGGGGGCGGTCCGGCAAGCACGTAAGTCGGACTTCAACTGATCATCGGCATATGCTGTGGCCGCCCGGAGGAGGGGCCATTCACGTGAGTGCACAGCGATGCCCCTTGTGCGGGGCCGAACCGATTGCCGACCAGCAGCCGGCGTGCGGCTGCGCGACGTCCGCACCGGCGGTGCCGGCGAACCCGGTGTTCGGGCAGGTGACCCCGCCCGGTCAGTCCGCCGGGACGGTGGCCCAGGAGGATCTGCGGCTCTTCGAGGGGCCGGCCGGCGAGGGGATGTCAGTCCGGACTTCGGAGCATGTCGTCGCAGCCGGTCGTGGCCGTCGGCCACCGGCGCGCCTCAGGCGCCCGTGGGTGGTCGTCGGAACCGCGGCGTTGGGTGTCGGGGCGGCCGTCGTCATCGCCGTGGCCAGTGGCGCCTTCAGCTCCGGGAGCGCCCCGAGCCGGACCGTGTCGGCGTCGGACGATTCCGCCATGCCCGCGCCGTCCGGATCCGTCTCGTCGCGGTCGGCGGCCCCTTCTCCCGAGAACGGCCGCGCGCCCGCGACCCGTTCCCCCGGCCCATCGTCGGCGGCCTCCGGAACATCGTCCGCCTCGGCGACCGCATCCGCGTCCACCCCGGCGAAATCCACTGCCGCGACGCCTTCCGCGCCCGCGCCCACGGCGTCTTCCGCCGCCCGCCCGGGATCCGGCGACCGAGTCCTGTCCACCGGCAGCCACGGCGGTCCGGTCAAAGACCTCCAACGGCGGCTGACCCAACTCAACTTGTACACGGGGCCGGCCGACGGCAGGTACTCGACCGATGTCGCGGACGCGGTCCACCGCTATCAGGTGGCCCGCGGCATCGACGAGGACGCCGGTGTGTACGGTCCCGAGACGCGGGCCGCGCTGGAGTCGGAGACCAGGCGCGGCTGAGAGCATGGCCGTCCGTCGTCGTCCCGTACCACGTGAGGAAGTTGACCCGTCATGTCGTTCGTGCCCGCCGATCCGACCGTGCTGCACCCGATGCCGGGGCAGTCGCGGGTCGTGCTGCTCAAGCCACTTGTGACGTCGCCGTTGATCGAGGTCGGTGAGTTCTCGTACTACGACGATCCGGACGACCCGACCGCCTTCGAGACGCGCAATGTGCTGTACCACTACGGGCCGGAGAAGCTGGTCATCGGGAAGTTCTGTGCGCTGGGCGAGGGCGTGCGGTTCATCATGAACGGGGCCAACCACCGTATGGACGGCCCGTCGACGTTCCCCTTCCCCATCATGGGAGGTTCGTGGGCGGACCACTTCGATCTCATCAGCGGGCTGCCGGGCCGGGGTGACACGGTGGTCGGGAACGACGTGTGGTTCGGCTACCGCACCACGGTGATGCCCGGCGTGCGCATCGGGCACGGGGCGATCATCGCCTCGGGTTCCGTCGTGGTCGACGACGTGCCCGACTACGGGATCGTCGGCGGTAACCCTGCGAAACTCATCCGCCGCCGCTACTCCGACGAGGACGTCGAGCGCCTGCTCGCCCTCGCGTGGTGGGACTGGCCCACCGAGCATCTCACCGAGCACGTGCGCACCGTCATGTCCGGCTCCGTCGATGCTCTGGAGGCTGCGACCCCGATGCCGCTGTGACCGGGGCGGCCCCGGGGTCCTCGTTCAGCACCTTCCGTGTGTGAGCGCCGGGTTCGGGTGCCGGCGTGCGGAAGGTGTTCAGGCCGGACCCGAAGCGGACCGGGAAGCGCGCCTGCGGCGCCGGAGCGGAGGCCTGGGAGAACAGGTTCCGTGCCGTCAGATGTGGGTCTGCCATTAGTTGTCGGGTCGCGCTGAACACGGGGCCCGTGGCGCGCCGATCCCGGTCGGCGTGCGCTCCCACCACGCGTAGCAATGCAGGCCAAGGGGCCGCGCCGGCCAAGAGGGGGGCAGGGAAGAGCAGGTACGAAGCGCCGCCTCCTGTGCAGCAGTCGGCCCCGCCACGTAGAGGGTGGCAGGGCCGGCGAGGTCGCGCGGGGTGCGCCGCGAGGCGCCGGGGTCATTCGGGCGCATCGAAGCCGCTCGCCCAGTAACGGCCGCGCAGCGCGAGGTCGAGCAGCATCCGTACGACTTCCTCGGCGGGGGCCGGAGGCGTCTCGCTCTCGACCCACCACCGCATGACGGCGACCTGTTCCCCGACCCAGACGCGGGCGAGGAGTTCGGAGTCGATGCGCGGCTGCACGTCGTTGCGCTCGGCCCGGGCGCGGAACTCCTGCGCTGCGGTCGCGGCACACACGTCCACGCCGCCCTGGCCGCCCTGGACACCGGGGCCGACGTGCGGACCGAGGCGTTCATGTGCAAGTTGTTCGTCGCCGAGTCCTCCTTCCGGATCCTCGACCAGGCCGTGCAGATCCAGGGCAAGGAGGGCCTCACGCAGGGCAACGAGGTGGAGTACCTCTTCCGCAAGATCCGGATGTTCCGAGTCCTGACCGGCACGTCCGAGATCCAGAAGAACGGCATCGCCAAGGGCCTGGCGTTCCTCACCTGACCGAGCGGCCCGGGCGCCCGAGCGCCCGCAGGACCGGACGACCCCACAGGCCCCCACGGCCGTGGGGTCGTTCGCGTGCGCCTGACACGGGCCGTGCGGAGGGACCTCGGTACCGGGTACCCGGACATGTCTCGATCCCCGTCGTCGTGGCGGGGACCGAGAGAGTCGGGGCAGGGGCCGAGCAGGGACCGACCGTCAATGGGGCGCGCTGCCGGCCTCCGCGAGAGTGCCCGCCCGTCGCCCGGTGCCTCGGCGCACCAGCAGCTGTGCGCCCGCGGCCAGGACGCTCACGCCGAGCCCCAGACCCCAGACGGTCAGATACGCGGTGAGCGCCGGGGTGTCCGTCGTCCCGACGACCAGCGTGCCGAGGACCGCCGCGAACACCGCCCCGGCGACGCTGCCGCCGAGTGTCTTGAGGTTGTTGTAGACGGCGGCGGCGCTCGCCGTGCGGTCGGAAGCACTGCCCTCCACCACGACCGACGGCAGGCCGCCGAGGGCGAGTCCCATGCCGATGCCCACCGCCCCGTAGGCCACCACGAACAGCGGCAGGGCGGAATGGGCGGCCATCAGTCCGGCATTGCCGACCGCGATCAGGGCGAACGCGCCGAGGAGCGTGCGCGCGTACCCGATCCGGGCAGCGATCACCGCGCACAGCACCGACCCCAGGAAGGCCATGACGTGCGGGATCGCGCCCCAGACGCTGATCTGCCAGGTGGCAAGGCCGAATCCGTACCCCTCGTCGCCCGGCGACGCCGCGAGGAAGCTGACGGCCACCCCCTGCCCTCCCATCATCACCGCGCCGAGTACGAACCCGGAGGCGTAGTAGGGAGCCGCACGGCGACGGGCCACCGCCCGGAGGTCCACCAAGGCGTGCGGCCGGGTCAGTTGGACGCGGGCCCACCACCACAGCAGAGCGCAGGACAGCGCCACAGCGGCGAGTGTGCGCGGGGAGAGCCACCCCCAGGCCGTGCCGCGCGAGATCGTGCCGAGCAGCGCCACCAGGGCGACCGCGAGGAGAACGGCACCCGCCCAGTCCATGCGGCCGGTCGCCCGGGTGGCCGACTCGGGGATGGCGAGGAAGGACACGACAAGGCACCCGACGGCCAGGGCCGCGAGGACGGCGAGCGTGGGACGCAGTCCGCCGACGGCCGAGAGGAGCGGCCCCACCAGCGCGTGGCCGAGGAGTGACCCGAGGGTGAGCGCCCCGACCAGGAGCCCGACGGCGCGGCGGCCGCCGTCCACGTCCAGACGGTCGCGCACCAGGCCGATCTCGAGCGGCAGCAGCGCGGCCAACGGACCCATGAGTGCCCGGCCGAGCAGCAGGACCGGCAGGTTCGACGCGAGGGCGACCAGGACGGTGCCCACGGCGACACAGCCGAGCGCCACGCGGACAAGGCGCCGGTGGCCGTAGAGGTCACCGAGGCGGCCGAAGGCCGGGACGCTGACGGCGGCCGCGAGGAACTGGACCGTCGTGAACCACTGGGCCTGGGCGGTGCTGAGGTGCTGCCACTTCTCGACCTCCGGGATCAGTGGCGGCGCGGCGCCCTGCAACAGTCCGCTGACCACCTCGAAGGCGACGAGCAGACCTACCACGGCGGTGACCTTGACCGCGGGAGGCGGCGAAGTGGTCCGCGCCGTGGGGCAGCCGTCGGGCTTCCCCGGCGCCTTCATGTCGCCGCGCCCGCGGCGAGGCGGCGCTCGGCGAGCTCGGTGAGGAGCGCGGTCTGGCGGTACAGGACCCGGTCGTCGAAGACGGCGTGCGGTGAGTGGTTCATCGGAGCCTCCTGCGGGTTCACGCCCTCGGGGGCCGCGCCGACGAGGAGCATCGCGCCGGGGGTGCGCCGGAGGACGAACGCGAAGTCCTCCGAGCCGTTCGCGGGGTGCGGGGCCTGCCAGGCCTGGTCGGCGCCGAACAGGTCGCGGGCCGTGTCGAGGGCGAAGGCGGTCTCGCCGGGTTCGTTGACGGTGACCGGATAGGCCACGTCGTAATGGACCTCCGCCTCGATGCCGTGCGCGTCCGCGATGCCGCGGACCAGCCGGGGCAGGCCCTCGATGAGGCGCTCATGGTTGCCCTCCGAGTAACTGCGCACCGTGGCCTCGAACTCGGCCGTCTCCGGGATGACGTTCTGCTTCGTACCGGCATGGAAGCTGCCCACGGTGACGACGACCGGGTCGAAGATGTCGAAGCGGCGGGTCACCCAGTTCTGCAGGGCGGTGACGATCTCGCAGGCGACGGGGACCGGGTCCTTGGCGCTGTGCGGGGTCGCACCGTGCCCGCCCTTGCCGCGCACCGTCACCCGGAGCACGTCGGAGGCGGAGGTGATGGTGCCGGGGCGGGTGGCGATCACGCCGCCGGGGACCCGGTTGGCGGCGACGTGCAGCGCGTAGGCCGCGTCGAGGGACTTCCCCGCCGCGTCGAGTACACCCTCCTCGATCATCGCGCCGGCGCCGTTGTGGCCCTCTTCGCCGGGCTGGAACATGAACACCACGTCACCGCACAGGTGTTCACGGCGTTCGGCGAGGAGTGTGGCCGCGCCGACCAGTCCGGCCGTGTGCAGGTCGTGACCGCAGGCGTGCATGGCGCCCGGGGTCCGCGACGCGTAGTCCACTCCCGTCTTTTCGGTGACGGGGAGGGCGTCCATGTCGCCGCGGAGCAGCACGGCGCCGCCGGGCCGACCGCCGCGCAGGACCGCCGTCACGGAGCTGAGGTTCTTGCCGAGAGTGATGTCCAGCGGAAGGCCGTCGAGGGCCGCGAGGACCTTCTCCTGGGTGCGGGGCAGCTGGAGTCCGAGCTCGGGTTCACGGTGCAGGGAGCGCCGCAGCCCGGCCAGTTCGGGCTGGAGTTCCTTGGCGCGTTCCGTGGTCGACATGCTGGATGAACCTCCTGGTACGGTGCCGGCGGTAACGAGGCCAGACTGATGCCATGAGGTATTTCGGAGCTGAAACTCCCAGGAAAGACGCAGGGGTAGCGCGATGACGCAGGATTCCGTGCATGCGCTGGACCATGTGGATCAGGCACTGGTGCACGCGCTCCAGATCGCGCCGCGGGCCGGCTGGGCCCGGATCGGCGCCGCCCTCGGCATGGACGCGGTGACGGTCGCCCGGCGCTGGGGCCGGCTCACCGACACGGGCGCGGCCTGGATCAGCTGCCACCCCGCACCGGCCCTGGCGACGTCGGGCCAGGGCTGTCTTGCGTTCGTCGAGGTCGACTGCGCCAACGGGGGTCTGCTGACGGTCGCCCGCGAACTCGCCGAGGAGCGGCACGTGTCCGCCGTCGCGCAGGTCAGCGGCGACCGTGACCTGCTCCTGACCGTCATGGCTCCGGACCCGGTCGCGCTCACGCGCTGGGTGACCCACCGGCTGGGCGCGATGGACGGCATCGTCACCACCCGCACCCATCTGGCGAGCACCGTCTACGCGGAGGGGAGCCGGTGGCGGCTGCGCGCGCTCGACGGGGACCAGATCTCCCGCCTCGCGGCGGAGGAGGCGCCGGGTCCCGACGCGCCGGCGTTCCCGCTGACCGCCCTCGACCACCGCCTCGTCGCCGCGCTGTCGGTCGACGGCCGCGCCACATATCGCGCTCTCGCGGACGCCTGCGAGGTGAGTGCCGACACCGTCCGCCGCCGGATGGGCCGCCTCTTCGCGGCGGGCATGGTGCAGACGCGCTGCGAGGTGGCGCGTCCTCTGTCGGAGTGGCCGGTGTCGGTGTATCTGTGGGGCCAGGTCGCGCCCGGGGACCTAAGGGCCGTGTCCGCCCAGGTCACCGGCATGCGTGAGGTGCGTCTGTGCGCAGCGGTGATCGCCCGCCACAATCTCAAACTCGTCGCCTGGGTCCGCTCGCTCGACGACGCCCAGCGCTTCGAGGTGCGGCTCGCCGAGCGCGTGCCGGGGCTGACCGTCGCCGACCGGGCGGTGGCCCTGTGGCCGATGAAGCTGAACGGCCATCTGCTCGACGAGCGCGGTTACCACGTGGGGGCGGTACCGCTCGACATCAGCGGGCTGCAGCACGCGTGAGGGCCTGTCCGCTTCCCGCGGCCGGCATCGACGCGCGAACGCGGCGCCAAGCCGCTCCCGTCACTTGGTACATGCCAACTCCTTGACGCCACGGTGGCCACTCCTTTAAATCAAGAAGTGAAGGAAGTGCCTCAAGTGGCCGCCGTCGGCGTTCACTTCCGGATGCTTCATTCGCTGTCTTGTCATGCACGCGACCCCCCACACGACCCCCCACGTGAAGCGATGTGATGACCGTGCGCTCATCCTGGCGCCGCCGCGCCTCCCTGTACGCCGCCTCCCTGGCTTGCTGTGCCGCGAGTTTGGCGGCGGTCCCCACCGGCGCGTCCGCCGCCCCGGCGCCCATCGGCAGTCCCGCGAAAGCCGCCGCCGCGGCCACATTCACCGACGATTTCAACGGCGCCGCGGGCTCGGCCGTCGACGGCGGCAAGTGGCAGATCGAGACCGGCGACAACGTCAACAACCATGAACGCCAGTACTACACCGCGGGCAACAGCAACGCCGCGCTCGACGGCCAGGGCAACCTGGTCATCACGGCCCGCAAGGAGAACCCGAACAACTACCAGTGCTGGTACGGGCGTTGCGAGTACACCTCGGCCCGGCTCAACACCTCGGGCAAGTTCACCCAGGCCTACGGTCATGTCGAGGCCCGGATGAAGGTGCCGCGCGGGCAGGGCATGTGGCCCGCGTTCTGGATGCTCGGGGACGACATCGGCAGTGTCGGCTGGCCGGCGAGCGGCGAGATCGACGTCATGGAGAACGTCGGCTTCGAACCCGGCACGGTCCACGGCACGCTCCACGGTCCCGGATACTCGGGCTCGGGCGGGATCGGCGCGGCCTACACGCTGCCCGGCGGACAGGCCTTCGCGGACGGATTCCACACGTTCGCCGTGGACTGGGCCCCGAACTCCGTCAAGTGGTCGGTCGACGGGAACGTCTACCAGACCCGCACGCCCGCCGACGTCGGCGGCAACCAATGGGCGTTCAACAAGCCGTTCTTCCTGATCCTCAACCTCGCGGTCGGCGGCTACTGGCCGGGCGACCCCGACGGCAGCACGAGCTTCCCCCAGCAGCTCGTCGTCGACTACGTCCACGTCACCACCCAGTAAGCAGGGGGGTGATGTTCCGGGGCGGCCGGTGTCCTGCAGACCCGCCGCCCCGGGACATCGACGTCTGGTTCACGGTGCCGCGGGGCCGTACCCGGTCAGCTCGTCCGTCAGTGCCATCAGGCGCCGACGGGCCTCCTTGTCGTAGGCCTGTTCGTGGGCGCGGGTGTCCGTGAAGCGGTCGAAGTACCGTCCTGTGGTGGACCCGAGCTCCGGGTCCGTGATCAGCCGCACCGTCGGCCGTACCCCCTCGTCGATTCCCGTCACCGGGGTGAAGCCGTACGCGCGCACTCCTTCCGTGTCCATGAGATGGGCCGGATGCAGGGCGTTGACCGTGACGCCCGTGCCTTCGAGTTCCGCGCCCAGCTCGAACGTCGCCATGATCATGGCGAGCTTGCTGCGGCAGTACGCCCGGAGCCCTTCGTAGTCCCGCTCCAGCATGACGTCGTCGAAGTCGATGCGCTCCTGCCCCATGGACGCGACGTTGACGACGCGCGCGGGGGCGGAGGCCTCGAGCAGGGGCAGGAGGCCGCGGATCAGGGCGTACGGGGCCAAGTGGTTGACGGCGAACCGCAGTTCGTGGCCCTGCGCGCTCAGCTCCCGCCGCAGCGGCTCCGCGCCACCACCGGCGACCGCGTTGTTGACCAGCACGTCGAGACGGGGTTCGGCGTCGCGGATCCGGTCCGCCATGGCGCGCACTTGGTCGAGGTCCGAGAGGTCGGCGAGGTACGTACGGACCGTGGCGTCCGGTGCGGCCGCCCGCACCTCGGCGGCAACCGCTTCGAGCCGGCCCGCGTCGCGGCCGTGCAGGAGGAGGGTGTCGCCGCGCGTGGCGAGGTCGAGTGCGATGCCGCGGCCCAGGCCCTGGGTCGCTCCGGTGATCAAGGTGATGCGTGGGTTCATGACGCCCATCCTGGACGGCGCGGCGCCGCGGAGGGGAGAGCGTGCCACGCCTGGCGTTCCCACCACCACTCATCGACGCGCGCGTCTCTCCCCACGCCGTTCGACGATGGCCTCCGCCAGCTCCCGTACGTCGGGGTCCGGGTCGGACACCAGGCGGTCGAGGAGCGCGTCGACCCCGGGCGTCGACCAGCCGGCGACCGCGTCGGCGAGAGCCTCGCGCACTGCCGGCTCCGGGTGGTCGGCGAGGCTGGAAAGCCGTTCCACCGGGCCTCGCCGGCGCAGGCCGAACCAGCGCAGCGCCTCGCACAGCGCCGTTGCGTCGCCCGGATCTCCGGCCGCCTCTACACGTCGCAGCAGAACCGGCGCCGGGGGCGGCGGGCCGTCGTGCGGGTGCGGCCTGCGTTCACGCAGCCGCCGGGACCCGTATTCGCCTCGCACCCGGCAGCCCGCGCACGTGCACGGCACGACGCCGTGCGCGTTGGGGAAGTAGCGCCAGCCGGTCACCTGCCGAACGGCGCGGACGCGCTGCACCTCGCGTTTGGCGACCGCCCGGGGGACGAACACCTCCCACCCGCGCGGGTCGTCCATCGCCGCCACGCGGCGCACCGCGTCACCGGCCGTCGTCGCCAGCGGGTCGCGGTGGTACCGGCCCACCGTGACCGGCTCGTCGTCGGGCAGCCGCACCTGGACGGCGACAAGCCCGCGCGGCCCGCCGTGCCGCGCCAGCTCCCGCAGCCACTGGTGCGTGAGCGTGTACGACGCGAGCACGGGGAAGCAGAACACCCCGCGCCCGCCGTCGGGGTGCCGACTGGCGGCCCGAATACCTGCCCGCCTGATGCGCGCCGCGTTGGCCTGGGGCGTCAGGTGTACGAACATTGCCATGGCCGCGATCCTAGGCGCCGCCGTGCGCAGGCCGACCGGCGTCACTTGCCCAGTTCGGCGGCGCGGGCGGCTCGGCGGGCGAACACGCTGCCCTTCGTATCCTCCATCTCGCCCAGCGCCGCCTTGCGTTCGCGTCGGGCGAGCCGGTCCAGATACGTGCGGCCGTAGAGGTGGTCCGTCTCGTGCTGCAGGCAGCGCGCGAAGTAGCCCCGGCCCTCGATCACCAGCGGATTGCCGTCCCTGTCGCGGCCCCGGACGACTGCGTGGTCCGGCCGGGGTACGAGCCTGTAGGGGCCGGGGACCGACAGACAGCCCTCCGACTCCTCGGCCAGGACGCGCTGCGCGGCGGGCAGTTCGTCGAGGACGGGGTTGGCGATGTGCCCGACATGACGCACGCCCCAGTCGTCCGTGATGTCCCACACGAACACCTGGAGGTCCACATCGACCTGGTTGGCAGCGATGGCCGCGCCGTCCGCGACAGCGTTCGTGGCAAACATGTCGTCGATCAGGCACGCCAGTTCAGGGGTTCCGAACTCCGTCACCTCGCGGCAGCGGCGGCGCAGGATCTCCTCCCCCACGACGGTGATGCGGCGCACCGTTCCGCGCGCGACCTCCGGCGGAAGTGCCGGGTAGGAGTCCACCGGAACACCTTGCACCCGCACCCGAATGTCTCGTGGTGTTCCGTCACCGTACTGAAGTTCCATGGGTGTTGACGCCTCCCGCGCAGGCCGAAGGAGGTCCGGGAGCGCGCACCCGGACCTGCTCGGCGGTCTTGACCGACTTGACCAACCGCTTTGCAAAGTAGCACTCTTTGCAAAATGAGCGACAAGGAACGACCCACAGCGCCCGCCGGCTCCGGCCCGTGGATCCCGCCGCGCGGAGCTCGCCGGCCCCTGCCCGACCATCCGGTCCGGATCGCGCTCCTCGACCTGCTCGCCGAGGTCGGCACGGTCACGTCCACCGAGGCCGCCGCCCGCCTCGGCCGCAGCTCCGGCCTCTGCTCGTTCCATCTGCGCCAGCTCGCGCGCTACGGCCTCATCGAAGAGGCGCCGCCCACGGACGGACGGGCCCGTCCGTGGCGGTTGCGCTGGGAGTCCGACCACCTGACCGACCCGGCCGGCGCAGTGGAGTTCACCGCACTGGCCCACGGCCTCGAGGACGAGAGCTACCGGTACCGCCTCGCCCACCTGGAACAGGCACCGGCAGCGTGGCGTCACGACGAGTCGTTCAGCGCCGTGCTGCGCCTCAGCCCTGACGAGGTGACCCAACTGGCATCGGCCATACGCCAGTTGATGACAGATTTCCAGGCGTGTCACGACTCGGCCGCGACGCGCCCGGCGGACACCGTGGCGGTCGCGGCCGTCGCGCGACTGTTCCCTCTGCTCGACGAGGACGCGGCTCCCGCCCAGCGGCAGACCGAACCCCCGACGGCGTCTAGCGGACCTTGAAGCTGTCCACGATCAGATAGCTGCCCGTCTTCATCACGCCCTTGATCGTGTGCTCGCCCGGCGACAGGCCCGACTTGGTGAACACGGTCTGCTGATGCTGCCGAGTGGGGCTCGAGTTGTCGATCGTGCCCGCCGGCTGCCCGTCCACGTAGAGGTCGACCTGCCCCTCGTCGCTGTTGATCTGGGTGATGACGTCGATCGCCGTGCCGTTGAAGGTCAGCTCGAAGGAGTCGCCCTTGTTCTGTGTGGCGTGCACGTCGTCGGCCCAGCCGCCCGCGCCGCCGCGTGAGGCGTTCTTCCAGTCCCAGCCCGGGCCGGCGTACACGACCCCGGACGTGTTGTTGATCTGTTCGCCCGACTCGGGCTTGTGGACGGTGAGTTGAGTGGAGGCCTGGTTGCGCCAGATCGTCAGCGGGACATCGGCGCCCGGGGCCGAGCGGTTGTAGACGCTCCAGAAGCTGTCGCGGCCGGTGACCTTCCTGCCGTCGATCTCCCGGATGACGTCGTTCGTGCGCAGGCCCTGCCGGTATGCCTCCGACGTGGTGGGGACGGTTGGCAGATGCAGACCGTCGTAGTCGGTCAGGCCCGTCGCCGACTTGACCGCGTCGGAGTAGATACGTGTCGCCGTCGCCCCGAGCAGCGGCTCCTGGAACGCGTCGAGCGTGTCGGTGGGGGTGTCGTCGACCCATTCGAGCGGGGGCGGCGTGGGGCTGCCGGCCTTTCCGAAGCCGTCCATCGCGAAGGGGCGGAACCCGAGGGCGCGGGCCGGGGAGTCCGCCTGGAGCGTGTAGTCGAGCTTCTTCGGGTCGGTGAAGGGCGAGGCTCCGGTGAACTTGGGGTCGGCCGCCACCGAGTGTGTGTCGAGACCGAGGGCGCGCCACGCGTCGGTGACGCCGGTGACCGGCCTGCCGTTGTTCCAGAACAGGTTGTTGTCGACGGCCGGCTTGCTCTTCGCCATGTCGGCCTGGATCAGGCTGTACGGGGTGCCGGTGACGAAGATGTTCTTCTCCACCGTGTCGCCGCTGTCCGCGTACCAGACGTGGAAGTGGGCGCCGCCATTGACGAAGATGTTGTTGCGCACGGTCCGGTGGAAGCCCTCGCGGAGCTTCACCCCGCCGTTGAGGAGGAGGTTGTCCTCGATGAGGTAGTTCGAGCTGCCGTCGTCGAGGTCGATGTCCCAGTGCGAGGAGTGGCGGATCCGGTTGTGCCGGATGACGGTGGTGTCCATCGCATCGAGCTTCGCGTACGACTTCTTCGTCGCGTCGTCGGCGGTCAGCGGCCAGAACCTGTCGCGGCCCCAGGAGTTGATCGGCCCGTGGTCGGAGGTCTCCTTGACGCAGTTGAAGATGTCGTTGTTCTCGATGACGTGTCCGCCCCAGGTGCCGTCGTTGATGTCGACGCAGGCGCGGGGTCCGTCGTGGATCGTGTTGCCGTCGACGGTGACGCGCCGGCTCATCGAGATCTGCACGCCGGAGGTCTGCTTCTCGAACTGCCCGTTGTCGTGCATGTAGTTGTCGCTGACGTGGATGTCGCGCGGGTAGTTCTCCGACTTCGGGCCGGGTGTGGTGTCCGTGATGGTCTTGCGCATGCTGTCCCAGGTGGACGGCTCGCGTACCGCGTCACGGTTGCCCACCACGGCGACGTCGGAGGCGCCCGAGTGGCTGAACTCGTTGCCGGAGACGGTGTCTTCTCGGTTGTAGCCGTCGATGAAGAGGGCGTTGCCGCCGACCTGGTCGAAGAGCGAGTCGCGCACGGCGACGTTCTCGGTGTTCTTGAGGTGGACCGCCGCGGCGCGCGCGATCGCCCAGTCGCCGAGCTGGAGCTTCTCGTACGGCTGGTCGAAGAGGGTGCGGTGGGCGCGGGCGAACGTGAAGCCGGAGAAGCTCAGATCGTGCACGGCGTCGTCCGGTCCGCCGCCCTGGACCCTGATGAGTTCGTCGAGTTCGGCGGTCTCGATGTGCGCCGAGGGCAGATCGGCGCCCTTCGGGGGGAAGAAGTAGAGCTTGCCGGCCGCTTTGTCGTAGAACCACTCGCCGGGGGCGTCGAGTTCCTCGAAGACGTTCTCCACCATGCGGTACGTGGTGTGCAGGCCGCTGCCACGGTTGTTGTCGCCCACCCAGTCGAGTTGCGGGGTGCCGTCGGCCTTCAGTCCGGTGACCCGGTAGGAGTTGCCGCCCCACTCACCCTGGTGCAGGCCTCGCACGAGCGCGGTGGTGGGGTTCTTCCAGCGGGCGACTCGCTGCGCCGAGATGGCGTCGGCCGCGTAGCCGCCCAGGATCGCGGTATTGGGGTCGTAGTTGGGGTAGCGGGCGAGGACCTGGCGTTCCCCGTCCAGGAAGAGACCGTCGAAGTCGAGGCCCGCGCCTATGTCGGCGACCTTGACGGTGTCGTTGTACGAGTTCCACTCGGGCCGCAGCGATCGGCCGCCGCTGATGACGACGCGTTCACCGGGTGCCGCGAGGTAGCGGACCGGGGCGCGGTCCGTGCCGGAGTCTTTCGGGCCGAACGTCAGGGTGTGGTCCAGGCGGTAGGTGCCCGCGTGCACCACGACGTCGACGGGTCGTGGCCGGTGCTTGCGCACCTCCTTTCTGGCGGCTTCCTGCGCGCGCTCCACTGTGCGGAACGGCCTGGCCGCCGTCCCGTTGGCGTGATCGTTGCCGGTGGGCGCCACGTGGAGGGTGGCGGTCTTGCCGCCACCCGCGGCCGCCGACGCGGTGGGCGCGGTGGCGGCGCCGAAGCCCAGCGTGACACCCACCGCCACGGCGAGCAGACCGGGGAGCGGGGATCTTCGGCTCTTGCGGAAACCTGGGACGGTACGCACGGGGACTCCTGAGGCCGGGCAGGTCGGGATTGACCATCGATCTACGGACCGAACATCCAACGTTTGATGGACAGTTGGCTCAATTGAGGAGCGTCTGGCCACGGAAGCTATAAATTCATCGGATGACTGTCAAGGGATGCTGCACGCATCGGCTGTCCGATGCCCCGTCGAAGGCATCCGGGCGGGAGAGGTGATCAACTACCCTGCCTGCGACCGCAGCAGCAGACCGGTCACCGCGGTACCCCCAGCTCCCCCATGCTTCCCCGGCCCTCAGTGGCATACCTCAAGAGATGCGGTCCGTCATGCGCGAAGGCGCCCTCGTTCACGCCGCCACCGGCGTTCATCTGGTCCACGGCAGCAACACGAACTGGGTCATCCTGAGCGAGGGCGACGCCGTCACGCTCATCGACTGCGGCTACCCCGGCGACCGGCAGCAGGTCCTGGACTCACTGGCCGCGGCGGGCCACTCCCCCGAGGCGGTCACGGCGATCCTGCTCACCCACGCACACAACGACCACCTCGGGTCCGCGGAGTACCTCAGCCGCACCTTCGACGCCCCGGTGTACGCACACGAGGCCGAAGTCCCGCACGCCCGGCGCGAGTTCCTGCACCAGGTCTCGCTCGGCCGGGTCCTGCGCAACAGCTGGCGCCCGGGCGTCCTGCCCTGGGCCGTGCACGCCCTGCGCTCCGGCGGGACGACGGACGCTCGCGTCGACCGGCCCCAGCCGTTCCCCACTGAGGGTGCCCTCGACCTACCGGGCCGCCCGGTCCCGGTCCACACCCCCGGACACACCGCGGGCCACTGCGCCTACCACCTTCCTGGCGCGGGCATCGTCATCTCCGGTGACGGCCTGGTCACCGGCCACCCGGTCTCGCGCACGCGCGGGCCGCAGCTCCTGCCCACCATGTTCGACAGGGACCGCGACCGCACCCGCGACTCCCTGGACGTGTTCGAGAAACTCTCGGGCGACATGCTGTTGCCCGGGCACGGCCCGTTGCACCACGGTTCGGTGGGCGAGGCCGCCAGGACGGCACGCGAACGTGCAACTCCGGCGCGGCAGAGGTCGTGAGCGGCGCAGCAGTGGCCGTAAGCGGCCCGCCTGGTCGTGACGGGGCCGTCTCAGTCCTGCGAGCCGGAGCGGCGCCTCGCGGCGTACACACCCGCGCCCAGGGCACCCGCCACCAGTGCCGTGCCCGCCACGAGCTGCGTGGCGTCGAGCTTGGAGAGGCTGCCGCCGTCTCCGGCCTCCACGCCCCTCGGCACGGTCGGCGTGGTCGGCGTGGTGGGACGGGCGCCGCCTCCGGAGATCGTCAGTTTGGCGATGCCCCGCTCCCCCTTGCAGTCGAACGTCACGTCGTACTGGGCACCCGGCTTCGCGCCGGCGGAGACCTTGGCCTTCGCCGAACGGCCCGCATTGAGCGTGACGTCGCCGAAGACCGGCCCCGTGACACGCACGGTCGGCGTCTTGCACCTGGTGGCATTGAGGGTGACCGTCCCGCCGGGGGACACCGTCTTCGGGGACACCGTGAATCCGAACGAGGTGACGTTGTGGCCGCCGCCGCTGTCCGTGCGGCCTGCACCACCGGAGTCGATACCGGTGGAGTCGATACCGGTGGAGTCGGCGCGGCCGGAGTCCGCACCACCAGAGTCGGCACCACCGGAGTCGATACCGGTGGAGTCGGCGCGACCGGAATCGGCACCACCGGAGTCGATTCCGGTGGAGTCCGCGCCACCGGAGTCGGCACCGCCCGAGTCCGTACCACCGGAGTCCGCACCGCTGGAGTCCGCACCAC